>JAZRGI010000102.1:0-5895 GCA_045644105.1 Eubacteriales bacterium
TTATACCATCAAGGTTACCTACACCTACGATCTCAACGACGGCGTCGGTAACAGAGAGCTTGTGAAGGAGTTGACGGTTACTACCGTTGCAAAAGCGACACCGGTCGTTACCGTTACCAACACGGCAAAGGGACAGGAAAGCTTGAACTTCTCGATAAGCGTTACGGATACCGATTCGGTTGGTGCCATCACCAAGGTTGAACTGATCCACGGTACAGAGGTGACGCCTCTTGCAAATGTAACAGCGCATGAGTTTACCAATCTTCTTTCCAATAATGATTATACCCTTAAGGTAACCTATACCTATAATCTTAATGATGGGGGCGGTAACAGAGAACTCGTCAAGGAGCTTATTGCAAAGACTGATGCAAAGACCGCACCGAGCTTTACCGTGAAGAATGAAACCATCACCACGGAAAGCATTCATGCGGAGTATGATATTACCGATGCCGATAACATTCTTTCTGATTATAAGGTAGAACTATATAAAGGGAACACACTTGTATTAGAAAATACTGATCAGAAAATTATTTTTACAGGACTGAACTACTATAACGATTATATTGTTCGATTTACCTATCGGTATGATCTGAACGACGGCAACGGTGAGCAAACGGCTACGTATGACTATGCTTTTAAGACGCTGCCTTACATCGACGTGTTGGAATGCAACATTGCCAATACCTCTGCCGTGACTGAGGGTGATACGATTTTTATGTCGGTAAAGCTGGATAACCCGCTTGGCATGACGATTACGTCGGTTGTAATCAACGGTGAAACCTATGCCGTTACCGGAGCATCCATCAAAAACAAGATTTTTGTAGAAATTGTTTACAACGGACAATTTGCCGGTGGCGATACCTATCTCAAAATTGACAAGGTGAATGCCACAATTGATAACATTGCACAGGTTGCAGAACCGAAAACCGAGTTGTCCGACCACATATTTATTAACGGTAAAGTAGAGCTTGTCAAGATGGAACTCGTCAATTCCCACTTTGAGCCATTTGAGGACGGTGCATGGGTATTCCTGTCGGAAAAAGTATACGTGCTTATCACGATCAACAATCCTACCGGTTATGTGATTGACAGCTTCGAAGGCTATACAAAGCTGGACGATAACAGATATTACTACGAGAAGTCCAAATGGACCGGGTGGTCATCGTGTGATTCAATTTCCTCAATTACCTATCATAATGAGTATATATCCAAATCTCTTGACAGGGGCATGAGCGTGCAGGAATCGATATACCGCGTTGCTTCTGACGAGGTGCGGTATATTTCACAACCGGAAGATCTGAAAAAAATGTCGGATGGATGCTACTACGAGCTTACAAATGATATTGATCTTGCGGGAATCGAATGGAAAGGGAACGCATTTAACGGTGTCCTTGATGGCAAGGGATATTCAATCAAAAATATGTCCTTAATTTCTACAGTAAATAGCAGTGCAGAGCTTGGTCTGTTCACAAGTTGTACCGGTTGGATCATGAATACGAATATTGTAGAAGCAACTATTATAGCCGAGATAGCGCTACCGGGCGGTGGAATTGCTTTTTCTAGCGTAAGATGCGGTGGATTGGCGGCGTATGTAAGTGATAGAACTTATATTTCCAACTGTCACGTTGATGAGTATTCGGTGTTGGATGTTAAAAATACTATCTACATGGATGTGGTTGTTGGTGGTTTGGTAGGATTTGTGACAAATGACGCTACGCTTACTATTATTAATTGTACCAATAGTGCGAGTGTTAGTGCAGCAGGAAATCATTCGAACGTTTGCGCCGGTGGTATAGTAGGAAACGTTTGGAGAGGAATTTTTGATTTTATCGGTTGTACCAATACGGGAAATGTTCGTGCGGTAGCAAATACCGAATATGCTTCTGCTTATGCAGGTGGAATGGTGGGGACTTTTGGCAGTAGCATTTATCAGAGTTCTATTAGCGAGTGCACCAACAGCGGAGATATTAGTGCAACGAGTTCACAGGATGCCTATGCCGGTGGAATAGTTGGTGTTAGTGATACTGGTTTTACCATTACCAACTGTACCAATAGCGGAGATATTAGTGCAACGAGTTCACAGTATGCCTATGCCGGCGGAATGGTTGGGTATGGCGGCACGATTACCATCACCAATTGTACCAACAGCGGAGATATTAGTGCAACGAGTTCACAGGTTGCCTATGCCGGCGGAATGGTTGGGTATGGCGGCAGGATTACCATCACCAATTGTACCAACAGCGGAAATATTAGTGCAACATACAACGCCGGCGGAATGGTTGGGCGTGGCGACACGATTACCATCACCAATTGTACCAACAGCGGAAATATTAGTGCAACGAGTTCACAGTCTAACGCCTATGCCGGCGGAATGGTTGGGCATGCCGACTCTGACTCCAATTTTACCATCACCAACTGTACCAACAGCGGAAATATTAGTGCAACGAGTTTACAGTATAACGCCTATGCCGGCGGAATGGTTGGGCGTGGCTACTCTTACTCCAATATTACCATCACCAACTCTTATTCCACTACAAGCGGAAATGGATATAACGGTGATTCCTGTACGGTAGAGCAGTTGAACACCAAAGAATTCTATACCGAAACATTGGGCTGGAGCGAGGATGTTTGGGATTTCTCCGAACTGGATATTGCAAATGGAAAAGGCCCTAAATTGAAGCATTAATTTTGTAAGCCATTCAATAAAAACGAATGACAAAGAAAACATTTTAGAAAAACAGAGTAAGGACGGTTTATTTCAAACCGTCCTTACTCTGTTTTAATTTCCTGCTTGATCGGCGTTGGCTTTTGGTATGGCGAACCGTTCCGAAGAGGTGTTGTGGTGGCGCGTACAGGGAATAGTGGTGGGGCAATTGCCGCAAGCGGCGATTATTCGACGAGCCTATAGGCTCATCGTGTGAAATGCTCCAAGTGAGCTATCGCAAGCCACCAACACGGTTGGTGGTTATGACTTTGATATCCGTATTAATCAATGGTAATATTTTCGCCGTTGGAGCGGTACATGGCAAGGATCAGACGGACAACCTTGGATGCTTCCTCAAGGTCAATGGGGAAGTGCTCGCCCTTTGCAATGCACTCGTAAAAGTGACCAACCAGTCGTTTGTGTCCCGTACCCCAAACTTGCTTGCCGATCTCGACGATCTCGTCGTTGCTCATGGTGAGTTGATTGTTGACGGTAAACATCTTGTTTTGCGCCTCGATCATCTCTCCCGACTTCAACTTGACCTGCAATTGAACCGGAAAATCGGCACTGCACGAGTTGGTGGCAAAGAACTGCATACGCACGCCGTCGGGCAGAGTAAAGCAGGCATTTGCCGTATCCTCCACCTCAATGACGCCGCGCAAAAAGTCATTGTTGACGTGCGCCGTAACGTGGGTGGGGAAGCCGCAAACCCATTGCATCATGTCAAGGGTATGCAGTGCTTGATTGATCATAACACCGCCGCCCTCATGTGCAACCGTTCCGCGCCATGCGCCCGAACGGTAATATTTCTCATCGCGCTTCCATACCACAAAGGCAAACGCGCCGCTGACACCGTCTTTTGTCATTTCCTTGAGGCGGAGCATACTCGGCTCATAACGGTTTTGTTGGCAAACGCCGAGTTGTGCGCGGGTCTTGCTCATGGCAACGCGCAGCTCCTCAAGTTGCTCATGCGAGATGCAGACCGGCTTTTCGCAAAGCACGTGAATATTGCGCTCAAGCGCGGCAATGGTAATGGGTGCGTGCAGATCGTGAGGCGTGCAGACGTGGATCGCGTCGGGCTTTTGCTCGTCCAGAAGCTTTTGGTAGTCGGTATAGAAGGGAATGTCGGAAAGCTCCATCCGTTTGACGAGCTTATCCGCCTGTGCGGGATCGATGTCACAGAGCGCACAGATCTTGTTTCCGGATGCCAGAATGGCGGCAACGTGGTTGGCAGAAATGGCACCGCAACCGATCACGGCAACTCGAAATGATTGATTCATAGATTTCCTCCGATTTTAGTAGGTTCCTTCGGTGTTCAAAACCGCTCCGGCAACGTCCTTCTTGCGTCCCGTTTCGATTCTCTTGTTCAATTCCGCGAGATAGAGGTCGTCGTCAATGGGAAGCTCCACGGTTTGTCCAAGCCAGGTGGAAAGCAACATGGAGTCCATCAACTCAACGCCGTTGATGCCTTCCTTGCCGTCAACGAAAAGCGGCTCCAAACCGAGAATGGCGTTGCTGAAGTTGTTGACGATACCGGCATGTTGAGGATTGTTGCCGTCGGTTTCGACGTCCAGAACCTCAAATTTCGGTTCGCCAAAGCCGCCGGTGTGGGTGGCGTTGAACTCGCGTTCGGATTTTTCCAGACGGTAGAATTTTAAAATGTCCTTCTTGTTGACTACCTCGCATACCAATTTACCCTTGTCACCGAGGATCTCAAAGCGGTTGGTGCCGGGGGCGTCGGCGGTGGAGGTGATAAAGACACCGGTTGCGCCATTTTCGTATTCGAGGTAAGCGGTTACGTCGTCCTCAACCTCAATGTCGTGCCACTTTCCGAAGTGACAGAAGGCGTGAACGCGCTTGGGCATCATGCCGGTTACCCATTGCAACAGGTCAAGCTGGTGGGGACTCTGATTGAAGAGAACGCCGCCGCCCTCGCCGCGCCAGGTTGCGCGCCAATCCCCCGAATCGTAATAGCTCTGCGAGCGATACCAGGAGGTGATGATCCAGTTGATGCGCTTGATGCTTCCAAGCTCGCCGTTCAGGATCATTTCTCTCATTTTTCTGTATACGCAGTTGGTGCGTTGGTTGAACATCATGGTAAACATCGCCTTGGAATTTTTTGCCACCTCATTCATTTCCTTTACCTGCTTGGTGTAGACCCCTGCGGGCTTTTCGCAAATGGCGTGGATGCCGCTTTGCAGGGCATCAATAACCAACTTGGGATGCGAATAGTGGGGAACCGCAACGATGACGGCATCGATCAATCCGCTTGCAAGCATTTCACGGTAGTCCGAGAAGGTTGCAATCGAGTCGGCGCACTCGGGCTTGATGTTGAGTGCGGCTTGAATTTTTTCGGGCTTGAGATCGCAGATCGCGGCAAGGACACCGTTTTCGATCTTTCCGTTCAAGAGATTTTTTGCATGAGTGGTACCGATGTTACCGGCACCGATGATACCGTATCTTACTTTTTCCATAATCCATTCTCCTCATAATAACCAAGATTGGTAAGTAATTTTTTGAGCGACGACGTTGCGTAGTCGAATGCCTCGTCGGCCGTTTCAAAGGAAAGCTCATTCTTGAGTTGATGCGAGTCGATGCGCTTGTAGGCTTCAAAGACGTGCAGATGCGGCTCAAGCGTCAAAAAGACGGTGCGGTTGGTTGCCTCGTCTACGCGGCGCAGGATCTCGGCATAGCAACCGTCGCCCATGCCTACGGGAACGATGCTCTTTTTCTCTGCAAGCGCGTCCTTGATATGAAGATATTCCAAAGAGGGGAGTGTTGCCTCAAATCCGCGAATCGGATCGCAATCGTTCATCACGTAGTTTGCCGCGTCGAAAATGCCCTTGAGGGAGGGAAGTGCGCCAAGCAGATCGGCAACCTCGTCGGGATTTTGTCCGTAGATCAGTGATTCGTTTTCGTGACAGAGTGTCACTCCTGCCTTGTCCGCCATCTCCAAAAGCAGACTCATGCGGCGCAGTACTTCGTCACGACATTCGGCAAGGCGGTCCTGCGGCACAAAAAAACTGAAGATGCGCATATTCTTGGCGCCCAATATTTCGCAGGCACGCAATGCGCGGCGGTAGTCCTCCAGGTGCAGGTCAAAGTCGTCGTCAATTTTGAATTTTCCGATGGGAGAACCCAAAGAGGAAACGCCGACCGATGCGTTTGCCAATGCTTCAGCTATTTCGTAG
>JAZRGI010000103.1:0-11562 GCA_045644105.1 Eubacteriales bacterium
CAAAGCACTTTGAGTTTGGCGGATGCGGCATTCGTCCCTTCCTGGATCTGTGGATCCTCGAGCATTGCGTACCGCACGATGCCGAGCGACGCAACCGCTTGTTGGAGCAGGGAAGACTTCTGACCTTTACTGAGGCTTGCAGACGGCTTTCCGAGGTTTGGTTTTCCGGACATGACACCGATTCGGTTTGCGAGCAGATGCAGGACTACGTTCTGGGCGGCGGTGTATACGGCACCCTTGAAAACCGCGTGGCGATGCAGCAGGAGAAGCGTGGCGGAAAAACCAAGTATCTCCTCTCCCGCATCTTCCTGTCCTATGAGTCGCTCCAAATTCTCTATCCGATTCTCCGTCGCCACCGTTGGTTGACACCGGTGATGCACGTGCGGAGGTGGTGTCGCCTTCTGTTCAAGGGACGTATGAAGCGCTCCCTGCAGGAGTTGAACGCGAGTCAATCGATATCCTGCGAAAAGGTGGCGGCAACCACGGCGTTGCTCGATCATCTTGGTTTGCAATAAAAGCAGAAAGAGCACGCTGACGTTCGGTCGGCGTGCTTTTTGTCATGGGGAAGGGCATCTTTGTTTAATAGTGGCAGAATGACAAGAAATTTGTCGTTTATTGGTATGGAATACGGCATTTTTCATATTGAAAAAGATCGGAATTTATGATATAATAGCTCGGTAAAAAATAATTGCTGAAATAGATCGAAAAGCCGAGCAAAAACGACGAATCCACGGAAGACGTTTGCTTTTGGGACAGGGCTTTTTGAGAGAGCGGAGTGTGAGTTTATGTTGAATGATTTGTTGTTTTCCTGTAATGTCGTGGTACCGATCTTTTTGTTGATCCTCCTGGGCTACGGATTGACGCGCGTCAAACTGTGGGATGCGCAATTTTTAAAGGTTGCCAACAACCTGTGCTTCAAATGTCTGTTGCCTGTGCTTCTGTTTTACAACGTGGCAAGTGCCAATATTTTTGAGGTCTTTAACGGGAAGTTGATCCTTTACGTCTGCCTGTGCGCGTGTGTGATTTGCGGCTTGCTCTTTCTCATCGTGCCTCTGTTTGTCAAGGACAACAAAAAAAGAGGCGTCATGATTCAGGGGACTTTCCGTTCCAACTTTTTGTTGTTCGGCGTTCCGCTTGGCTTGAGCATCGGCGGCGCGGCGGGATCGGTTCTGGCGGCGGTGGTGGCTTCCTTCTACGTTCCCGTCATCAATATGTTGTCGGTCATTTCACTTTATGCTTTCAGTGACGCGAAAGACAAGAACCTGAAGGTAGCATTGCTCGGCATCGTAAAAAATCCCTTGATCATCGGCGGTGTTTCGGGACTCGTCTTCTCGCTCATCAGAAATACGATGGGATTTGCCCTTCCCGAGATGCTCGACACCACACTGTCAAACATCAAATCGATCGCCACGCCCTTTGCGTTTTTGATTTTGGGAGGCGATCTGAAGTTCGGCAATATGTTGAAAAATGTCAAGTATTCGATTCTTTCGGTGCTTGGCAAGATCATTGTCATTCCCGCGACCATGCTTGCGATTTCGGCGCACCTCGGCTTTAACCAATTGGAAATGGCGATTTTGGTGGCGGTTTTTGCAACCCCCAACGCGGTTTCCAGCTATGCGATGGCGAGAAACTACGAGGCGGATTACGAGCTTGCGGGAGAGATTATCACTCTGGGAACACTTCTTTCCATCGTCACGATGTTTGCGTTTATCACGATTTCCAAGTCGCTTGGTTGGGTATAATCTGAAGACGTCATCCCGGAGAAAAGGCGTTGCTTGCTGCTAAACGTATCCTCGCCTATACCTCACGTGTTGTTGGTGGACCGCATCGGTGAGGAGTACGAGCGCGTATACGGTGGAATTGATCCAACACGTGATCAATGCGCTAACGTACGGAACGGGCAAGCATGCCAATGCACGGGCATACTTTTTACGCGATATCGGATTGAGAAGGGAAGGTATTGGAATGGAACCGAAGGATTATACCGTTGTGAAGATTGAGGGCGAGTACGCCTATCTTCGCGCTGATGGCGACGGGGAGGGGAACGACCTCTTTATTGCGATGGCGCTGCTCCCGCAGGGGATCGACGTCGGTAGCCGCTTGCACAGTGAGATGTTGTGCTATACGTTGATAGATTGACGAAAGTGTGGAGGACAGATGGGCTACCTGTTTTTATCGCTTGCTCTTGCGGCGGGCGTGATCAAGGGATATTGCGGTAAACGAACCGGCAATGCCATTGCGCACAGTTCGGATTCCATGGTGATGAACGGCTTGCGTATGGGACTGTGCGTTATCATTGGTTTTGCATTGCTTCTTCTGCAGGGCGAGGTTTCTGCGCTTGCGGGGGATACCGCCCTTGTGTGGATTGCTTTGCTTTCGGGAGTATCAACGGCGGCGTTTGTTGTGGCGTGGTTGCTTTCTATTCGAAGCGGCGCATATATGATGGTGGAGGTCTTTTTGCTCATTGGTGTCATCGTCCCCATCACGCTCTGCCGTGTTTTTCTGAATGAGCCGATCACCCTGCGGCAGATCATCGCCATCGGTATTCTGGCGGTTGCCGTTTACATTATGTGCACCTATAATACCTCGATCAAGGGAAATTTGAAGCCTGCTCAAATTGCCGTGCTTTTGCTTTGCGGCTTGGGCAACGGCTTTGCCGATTTCTCGCAAAAGCTCTTCGTCAAGGTAAGACCGACGGCGAGCATTGCGGTCTTCAATCTTTACACCTATCTCTTTGCCGGAGCGGTGCTTCTGATTGCCTGCATCGTTTTCCGACGTGCCGACCAAAAAAGCGGCGCGCAACTGCGCGCGCCGCTTGCCGTCATCAAGCCCATCTGGGTCTACGTTCTGATCATGGCGATCTGTCTGTTTGCCCATTCGTTCTGCAAAACACGGGCGGCGGGGTATCTCGACGCGGTGCAGCTCTATCCCTTGAGCCAGGGTGCGTCGGTCTTGCTCTCGCTTTTGATGTCATCGATCATTTTCGGAGAGAAGGTCAACCTGCGGTGCATCGTCGGTGTTGTTCTCTCGTTTGTGGCACTGCTCATGATCAATCTTTGAAGACATAAGATAACAATTCTTGACAAAATCCGATAATTTTGTACAAGGTACTTGATTTATTTGAGAGAAAGTGGTATAATATCCTATGGCGTAGCATCTATATGCAATGATCAAACACGAAAGCGAGGTTGCAACTCTAGCGATTGCATTGACTATGAAGGTTATCTTAAAAGAATTTTTTGGCTTCGGTGGTTATCAACGACCAGCAGAAGGCTATATGTCTTGGCAACATCTGACGTTCGTTACCTCTCTTGTTGCGGTGATGTTTGTTTGTGCAATTCTTATCGGAAAGCGAAATCGCAATCTTTCCTCTCAACAAAAGAACCGTGGCGTTGTGGTTGCGGCAATCCTGATCGATTCGGTCGAGATATTCAAGCTCGTTATTTTGACAATGCGTTCGGGAGAGATCGATTCGCTCCTTTATAACCTGCCTCTGTTTTTGTGCAGTATTCAACTCATCGCGCTTCCCATGGCGGCGTTCTGCAAGGGAAGAATCAAGGAAGCATCGTTGGATTTTGTAGCGATTTTCGGTTTGCTTGGCGCACTGATGGGTACCTACTTTGCGGGACAGAACTACGGATGTTATCCTGTACTTTCGATTGATAACGTGGCATCCGGCATCACTCACTGCATTGCGGGATTTGGTTCTTTGTACGTGTTGATCACGGGTGAGGCAGAGATGAAAAAGAAGAATATTCCCATCACGGCGGCAATTCTCGGCGGCTTTTGCGTGATGGCATACGTTGCCAACATTCTCTTGGATTATAACTATATGTTTCTCAAGCAAGGCGACGGAACGCCATACGATATTTTTTACAATCTCGTAAACGGCAATCAGGTGTTGTATCCGATCATCGTGGTCGGTTTGTTTGTGCTTTACTTCATGTTGTTCTACCATGCATATTACGCAATCGGTCGGGCATACAAAAAGGCGCAGAATAAGGCGTAAAAGAATAAAAAACAATAGAGGCGTTGCCCATGTGGGTAACGCCTCTGTTCTTTATGATGTTTTGTGAAACGCCTCAAACCTCTCGGCGCACCCAATCGGCGGCAAGTGCCGCCCATTTGGAAACGTCGGGATATGCGGGCGCAAGTCCGAGTCCGTGCGGGCCCTTGGGGAAGACGTGCAACTCAAAGGGAATACCCGCATCGCGCAGATGCTCGGCAAAAATCAAGGAGTTCTTCACGTTCACCCCCGCATCGGTGGAGGTGTGCCACAGGAAGACGGGCGGCGTCTTTTCGTTGACGTATTGCGCAAGACAAAAGGCGTCCTTCTCGTCCTCATAACGATCCCCCAAAAGGTTCTTTCCGCTTCCGATGTGACCGTAATCATTGGACACCGAAATGACGGGATAGCAAAGAATGGCACCGTTGGGAGCGCAGGAAACCTTCTCGTCGATTTCGTCGCGGCAAGCTTCTCCCACGTAAACGTCGTCATAAAGAACGGTGGACGCGCAAAGATGACCGCCTGCCGAAAATCCGAGCGTGACGATGCGGTCGGGATCAACGCCCCACTCTTCGGCGTGTGCGCGAACCTGACGGATGGCGCGTTGCGCGTCGGCAAGAGGAGCGGGATGACGGTTGGGGGATACACGGTATTCGGCAATCACCGCGTGCATACCCTCGGCGTTGAAGAAGCGCGCAATGGCGTGTCCCTCGTGGTCGGAGGCACGCATACCGTAGCCGCCGCCGGGATAAATGACAATGCAGGGCAGGGGCTTGTCGGTGTCAAGCAGATAGATCTCCAAAAGGTTTGGCGTGTCTGCCTCGGCGTTCAGATAGGGGATCTCGTTGTCCCAGATCTTCATGGTTTGCATAGTCGTAGACTCCTTTCGGATAGGATTAAACGTTAAAGCGGAAGAATACGATGTCGCCGTCCTGCATCACGTATTCTTTACCCTCACTGCGGAGCGCGCCGGCTTCCTTAACGGCGTTCATCGAACCGTATTTTTCAAGATCTGCAAAGGCAACCACTTCGGCACGGATAAAACCGCGTTCGATATCCGAGTGGATCTTACCTGCCGCCTTTGGTGCCTTGGTACCCTTGCGGATGGTCCATGCACGGCACTCGTCGGGACCTGCCGTCAAAAAGCTGATCAGACCAAGCAGAGCATAGCTCGCTTTGATGAGTCGGTCAAGACCGCTTTCTTCGATGCCGAGGTCGGAGAGAAACATCGCCTTTTCTTCCGCGGAAAGCTCGGCGATCTCTGCCTCAATCTGACAACAGATGGGAATGATCTGCGAATGCTCGGTAGCGGCATATTCCTTGAGCGACATATAAGCAGCGTTGTCGGTAGGTTCACCCGAGGCACTGTCCTCGTTGACGTTGGCAACGTAGATAACCGGTTTGCGCGTCAAGAGGGGAGTGTCGTAAAGGCAAGCCTCCTCGTCGTCGGTCAGTTCAACGGTGCGGGCGCATTTGCCTGCCTCAAGAGCCGCCATCAACTTTTCAAACACTGCCAACTCGGCACCGTATTTCTTGTCTGCCTTCATTGCCTTGCGGGTGCGGTCCATACGGCGTTCCAACACCTCCATGTCGGCAAAGATCAACTCAAGGTTGATGGTTTCAAGGTCACGCATGGGATCGATCTGACCGTCAACGTGAATGATGTTTTCATCCTCAAAGCAACGGATGACGTGCAGGATCGCGTCCACCTCACGGATGTTTGCAAGGAATTGGTTTCCAAGTCCCTCACCGCGGGAGGCACCCTTAACAAGACCTGCGATATCGACGAATTCGATCACGGCGGGGGTGTATTTGTTGGGGTGGTGCATATCTGCAAGATAGTCCAGACGCTTGTCCGGCACGGTTACCACGCCCACGTTGGGTTCAATGGTGCAAAAGGGATAGTTGGCAGATTCTGCTCCCGCATTGGTCAGTGCGTTAAACAATGTGCTTTTTCCAACGTTGGGAAGACCTACGATACCAAGTTTCATCTTTATCTAATCTCCTTTGTTTTTTGCGTCTTTGATTTTTGACGAGGCTATTAAAAAGCCGTCGGTGCATTACATTACATTATAACACATCAACGGCATTTTTTCAATAGCTCGTATTTTATTTTTTTTGCTTTTTGCGATTTTTTTATGGCTCCGTCGCTCAAGAGGCTTTCTTCGGGGAGTTATGCGTGTTCTTGTATTTCGGCAGCTTCCAGTGGAAGATCGCGGCAAGCAGGCGCAAGGTCAGGATCACTATGAAGCCGATCAGGGTTGCCCAGAATTCTCCGATCAGAGGGAGCAACAACGAGCAGACAAGCGCGCCGATGATGGCGGCACAGGCATAGAAATGCTTGACGAATATGTAGGGCTTGCTCCGTGACATCACGTCACGCATGACACCGCCGCCAACACCCGTCAAAACACCGAGAAAGGTGCAGGCAAAGACGGTGGGGGAGTCCAGGTTGGCAAAACCGACGGTGACACCCATCACGGTGAATACGGCAAGACCGATCGAGTCGGCAAGCAACATCAGTCGCTCGTAAATATGGTTGGAGCCTCCGTGCAACAGGCGTTGCATAAAGGGCAGAAAGATCAGGATGGATACGCCGACGGCAATCAACGCGGCGGTAGGATTGACCAACATGGTGGGCGGTGTAATGCCAAGCATCAGATCGCGCACAATGCCGCCGCCAACGGCGGTTGTCGCACCGAGAACGCAAACGCCAAGCACGTCCATTTCCTGGCGGATCGCCCACATCGCGCCCGAAAGGGCAAAGGCGACCACACCGATCATTTCAAAAACAAAAAAGACAGAGTCCATAAAAAATCCCCCTTGAATTTTTATGACTTTGTCTTTTGACCTGAAAGATTCTTTTCTTGCGAAAATTGCTTCGTCGGCAGTCGGCAAGCGACGTTTTCCAAAGTGCCGTCCCAAAGCGGTCCTTTTTGCCTGAGAGCGTTACTCCTTCGGCGACCATTGGTTCTCTCCCGCTTTTTTCATCCGGCAGTATTTATTTGCAGCAATATTATAGCACGGTTTTTTTGCTGTGTCAAGGCATTTTTTCAAAAAGAGCGATCCTTACCCAAAAACGAGATTGAAAAGGCTTTTGTTCATGGTTTGTTTGTTTTTAACGATCTCGGATTTTTTAACGTGATTTCACGCCGTGTTCACACAAATACTGATTTTGCTTGTCAAAACGCGAGTTTTACAAAAAAAATCTATAAAAAAACAAAAAAATGTTTCAAAACCATTTGCAATTCGTTCAAGTTTGTGTTATAATATGTTGGGTTTTTAATTTGAATGAAAAATCAAGGTGATTATCAATGTCTTTTGAAAAAATTCATACATTCGTCACATTATGATCCCATAGCGGCTTTATAATGGTAGACGGAAATTTTTTACAAAACGGCAGGCAGAAAAGAAAGGGAAAGAAAATGACGGATACGAAAATACTTATCATTGACGACGACTCCAACTTGAGTGATCTGCTCAAGATCTATTTTGAGAAGGAGGGCTACGACGTCAAGACCGCGAGCGACGGAATGGAGGGCTTGAACTATTTTAAGATCTTTGAGCCGGACATGGTGTTGCTCGATATTATGATGCCCAAAAAGGACGGTTGGCAGGTTTGCAGAGAGATCCGTGAGATCTCGCAAAAGCCCATCATCATGATCACCGCCAAGAGCGACGTGTTTGACAAGGTGCTGGGACTCGAATTGGGAGCCGACGACTTTGTGGTGAAGCCCTTTGATATGAAGGAGCTTTCGGCGCGTGTCAAGGCAGTGCTTCGCCGTTGCCAGGCACACACCAACCAGAACGACGAAGAGGTCATCAAGTTTGAAAACATTGAGATCAGTTTGCAGAAGTATGAACTGAAGCTGCGCGGCAAGTCGGTGGATATCCCCCCGAAGGAACTGGAGCTTTTGTACTTCCTTGCCTCCAACTACAATCGCGTATTCACCCGCGACCAGTTGCTTGACAAGGTTTGGGGCTTTGATTATCTTGGCGACTCGCGTACCGTTGATGTGCACGTCAAGCGCCTGCGCGAAAAGCTGGAGGGCGTTTCGGATAAGTGGATCCTCAAGACGGTTTGGGGCGTTGGATACAAGTTTGAGTTGTTGAACTGATCGGTCTGCCGATCGAAACCCATATAACCGAGAAGATAGACACCACCGTGTGTCTGCCTTTTTCGGTGTCCTTGATTGCAAAGGAAAGGAAAGAAGTATGTCCAGACAAAACGAGTGGGAGCGAGAGTCGACGTCGGTGTACGACTCGGCAACCGATCCCCACTATCAGTACCGATGGAGCTACGGCGAGCAGTGCGCATACGAGCAGAAGTGCGACCGCAAACGCAAAAAACGGGGAGCGGTGATCTATGCCGTGACGTTGGCAACGGCGTTTCTTTGTTGCTTTGCCATTCTGATCGGTGTGTTTGCCGTTTACGGTGATCGGACGCCGACAACTGCCGGCGGGACGTCGGTTGCCGACGTTGCCGAGGCGATGTTGCCAAGCACGGTTCTGATCGTCGGAAGCACCTCGTCAAGCAATCACTACGGAAGTGGATTTTTCATCCGCGAGGATGGCTACATTGTCACCAATTATCACGTTGTCGAGGGGCAGGACGCCCTTTCGGTTCTTCTTTACGGCGAAGAGCAGATGCGACGTGCATCGCTTGTTGGCTACAGCATACAAGACGATATTGCCGTGATCAAAATCGTGGGAGGCGACTATCCCGCCGTCACCGTCGGAAGTTCCGCCGCGTTGCGTGTGGGCGACGTTACGGTTGCCGTGGGCAATCCCACCGGTCCCGGCGGCGCATGGACGACCACGTCGGGAATCGTTTCGGCACTTGACCGCACGGTATCCTTTACGTCGCACGGAATGATGATCGATATGAAGATGTTGCAGACCGATGCGGCACTCAATTCGGGAAATTCGGGTGGCCCGCTTTGCAACGACCGAGGCGAGGTGATCGGCATCGTCACGCGAAAATACAATGATGCCGAGGGAATCGGACTTGCCATTCCGATCGACGGCGCAATGCCGCTCGTCAACGCCATCATTCAAAACGGCAGTGCCGAAGGCGTCGTTTCCACGGTGTCGCACAGTCGTCCCATGCTCGGCGTTACGGGACAAAACGTCAGGTGCGGAGAGCAATTTACCCTTCCGTCGTCCTCGTCCTATGCGCCAAGCACCAAGGTGCTTGTTGCTGCCCGTGACGGTATTGCCGTTCTGACGGTCGATCTTACGTTCCCTGCCGCCAAGAATCTGCGTGCGGGCGACGTGATCTATGCCGTGGACGGTGTTCCGTGCACCACGGTGGAGGCGCTTGCCGAGTTGTTGTATCACTACAAATTAAACGATCGGATCGAGTTGTCGGTTTCCCGAGATGGCACCGATATGACGGTGAGTTGCCGCTTTGCCGATCCGGAAGCCTGAAGAGAGGTTTATCATTATGGAAGAATTACTGAAAATATTGAAGGAAATGCACCCCGAGGTCGATTTCTCCATGGAGGACGATCTGATCGGGAACGGCATTCTGGACTCGTTGGATATCGTCACGTTGATCACCGAGATCAACGGTACCTTTGACGTCAGCATTCCCGCCGAGGAAGTCATTCCCGAAAACTTTGACAGTGCGGCGTCGATCTGGGCTTTGATCCAACGCCTGGATGAGGAATAATCGACGGTTATCATCATCGGGGACGTTGCGGTAGCATAGGAGCTGCCTGAACGTCCCCGTATGCCGCCTGTTGGCATTGAACCAAACGAAAGGAGGGGAGCGGACGTGCAATTTGCGTCGGTTTCATTTGTTTTGTTTGCCGTTGTTACGTTGGTACTCTACTATACCGTTCCTCGACGGACGCAGTGGTGGGTATTGCTTGCGGCAAGCTATTTCTTTTATTTTTGCGCGGGGTGGAAATATCTTTTCTTTATTCTGTACACCACGTTCATCACCTATGGAACGGCACGGTGGATGCAGTGGCGCGCCGATGCAGAGGAGGCGTTTGTTGCCGAAAACCGTGACAGCATGGAAAAGGCGGAGCGAAAGGCATATCGCGCCGCGGAAAAGAAAAAGCGGTTTCGGATCCTGATGATCGGTCTTGTGTTGGGATTTGGCGTTCTGGCGGTTCTGAAATATACCGCCTTTGTATTGGGCGGCGTCAACGGACTTTTGCAAAGTCTTGGCGGTGCGCGGATCGCTATCCCGTCACTGCTTTTGCCGCTCGGTATCTCATTTTACACCTTCCAATCGATGGGATATCTGATCGACGTTTACCGTCAAAAGGTCAAGGCGGAGCGCAATTTTTGCAGGCTCGCACTTTTCGTATCCTATTTTCCGCAGTTGATACAGGGCCCGATCAGTCGATTCGGTTCGCTTTCCGAACAACTTTTTGAAAGACACGATTTTAACGGCTTGGCATTCCGTGCGGGATTTTTACGCGTGACGTGGGGCTTCTTTAAAAAATTGGTGGTTGCCGATACTGCCATGATTGCGGTCAAGGCATTGGTCGAGGGAGAGTATCGCGGCGCGTACGTCGTTTTGCTCATTCTTCTGTACTCGGTGCAGATCTACGGCGATTTTACGGGAGGCATCGATATCACCATCGGTCTTTCCGAGATGATGGGGATTTGCGTTGCCGAAAACTTTGATCGCCCCTTCTCGTCGCGATCCACCAAAGAGTATTGGCGCCGTTGGCATATGACAATGGGTAACTGGTTCACCGATTACATCTTTTATCCGCTTTCGGTCTGCAACACCATGCAACGGCTTTCCAAATGGTCGCGCGCGCACTTGGGCGCCGGTCTTGGCAAGCGTATTCCGGTTTACACCGCCACCGTCATCACATGGTTCCTGACGGGACTCTGGCACGGAGCGGGACTGAACTTTATCGTTTGGGGCTTGCTCAACTGTCTGGTGATATTGGTGTCACAGGAGCTGCAACCGCTATATCAACGTTTTGGCAATGCCTGTCCGCGTCTTGTGGCATCCAAACCGTGGGAAAAATGGCAGATGGTGCGCACCTTTTTGTTGATGGGACTGATTCGCTCACTCGATTGCTATCGCGACGTTCCGCTTACCTTCCGTCTTTGGGGAAGCATCGTCACCACGTGGAATTGGGGGGAGGTCTTCCAAAAAGGACTTTCGGTCATGCATCTTGCACCCTTTGACGTTGCCGTCATTCTTTGCGGCGTGCTTCTGATGTGGACGGTCAGTCGCATGGGAATCAAAGTTTCGGTGCGCGAGCGGCTTGCAAAGCGCCCCGTGTTGTTGTGTCTGTGCCTGTGTCTGCTTGTCACGGCGATCCTTCTGTTTGGCGCTTACGGCATAGGCTACGATGCGTCGGATTTTATTTACGATCAGTTTTAACCGATTGAGGAATATAAAATAAATGAAACGAAAAAACATCAAAACCCTACTTGCCTGCGTTGCCACCGTGCTTGTTACACTCATGCTTTTGGGGGCGGCACAGGAGTTGGTGATGCCAAAATATATGACGGTATCGCGCGAGGGCGCACTGACTGCCGAGTATTACGCGGAGCAGGGGACGCACGACGTGTTG
>JAZRGI010000104.1:0-1854 GCA_045644105.1 Eubacteriales bacterium
TTCAGAAAAGGGACTTCTCACCAGCTCTTGCTGTCCTGCATTCGTTCAGTATATAAAGTCAAACTTCCCTACTCTCGTTGAACATATCTCTCACAATATGTCGCCCATGGCGGTTCTCGCGAAGTACATCAAGGAGAACAGTCCTAACGCAAAGGTCATATTCATTGGTCCTTGTACCGCAAAGAAGGCAGAGGCGCAATTGGAGTCGGTAAAGCCCTTTGTCGACGCGGTTCTTACCTTTGAAGAACTTCAGGCGCTCTTCGATAGCCGTGACTTTGATCTTTCTACCTTCGAGGAAGGCGTTCTGGATAATGCGTCCTACTTTGGTCGTATCTTCGCAAGAAGCGGCGGTCTTACCGATGCGGCGGCTCAGGCTATGAAGGAGCAGAACATCGACTTTGAGATCAAGCCCGTGGTTTGTGACGGCATCGAGGCTTGCCGCATGGCACTTCTCAAATTGAGCAAGGGAGTCCTTGACGGCAACTTTATTGAAGGCATGGCTTGTATCGGCGGTTGTATCAACGGTGCAGGATGCCTGACACACGGTGAAAAGAACAAGGCAGAGGTTGACAAGTACGGCCGTGAGGCGCTTGAAAAGACCATCACCGACGCCGTGTCGATTTTGAAATAACGTGTACGATTGTGCATATTCGAGAAAGGATATAAAAATGGAATACCGTATTGAACATGATTCGATGGGCGAAATGAAGGTCCCCGCCGACCGTCTGTGGGCGGCGCAAACCCAGAGAAGCCACGAAAACTTTGAAATCGGCGTCGGAATCGAAACGATGCCCGCAGAGATTATCCACGCCTTTGGCGTATTGAAGAAGGCGGCAGCCATTACCAACAATAAGCTCCGTCCCGAGAAGATGACCGACGAAAAGCTTGGCGCTATCAAGGCGGCTTGTGACGAGGTCATGGCAGGTAAGTTGAACGGACACTTCCCGCTTGTCGTATGGCAGACGGGTTCGGGTACGCAGTCCAATATGAACTCCAACGAGGTTATCGCAAACCGCGGAAATCAAATTCTGGGCAAGACTCTGCTTCACCCCAACGACGACTCCAATATGAGCCAGTCCTCCAACGATACCTTCCCCACCGCAATGCACATTGCAGCAGTTCTTTCCCTCGAGGATAAGTTGATTCCCGCGGTTAAGACGCTCATCGCAACCTTCACCCGTCTGGAGGAGGAAAACGAGGGCATCGTTAAGAGCGGAAGAACCCATCTGCAGGATGCAACCCCCATCAAGTTCAGTCAGGAGATCAGTGGATGGAGATCCAGTCTTGAAAAGGACGTTGAACTGATCGAGCGTTCGATCGAGCCCCTCCGCGAGTTGGCACTTGGCGGTACTGCCGTCGGAACCGGACTCAACGCGCCCAAGGGCTTTGACGTTGGCGTTGCCGAGGAGGTTTCTAAAATTACCGGCAAGAAATTCGTTACCGCATCCAACAAGTTCCACGCACTTACGTCCAAAGATGAGCTTGTTTTCGCACACGGTGCCATCAAGGCGCTTGCTTGCGATATGATGAAGATCGCCAACGATATCCGTTGGTTGGCATCCGGTCCTCGCGACGGACTGGGAGAGATCTTCATTCCCGAGAACGAGCCCGGCTCCTCCATCATGCCCGGTAAGGTAAATCCCACCCAGTGTGAGGCGGTTACCATGGTTGCTGTGCAGGTCATGGGCAATGACGTATCTGTTGGTTTGGCGGCATCTCAGGGTAACTTTGAGCTTAACGTCTTTATGCCGGTTTGTGCTTACAACTTTTTGCAGTCCGCACGTCTTCTTGCAGACGCGATTACCTCCTTCGAGCTTCATTGTGTACGTGGAATTCGCGCAAACAAGGAGAAAA
>JAZRGI010000105.1:0-8998 GCA_045644105.1 Eubacteriales bacterium
AATAACGCGTTTTTCCAGTACGGCAATTCCGTCAAGCTCCTGTGCGCGACCTCCTCCAACACAAGCTTCAAATGTGATTTTTACATAAAAGCGAATGGTAACTGCGTAAAATCCGCGGTTAAACTGAATGGGATCAATTCCAATATAGCTCCATACGATTTTTGCGCATTTTGCGCGAACGGCGCCGCTATGCTCCAGAATCTCGTTTCCGTAGCGCGAGAGATAGACGCGTACGTTTTCAAAGCAATCCCGGTCGCGGCAGGAGTCCAATACCCGTTGAGTATCGATGCACACGGTTTCCCGGGCGGATCCCGTACCGGAGCAGGGAAATCTGTTTTCTGCCATAATTTATGATCTCCTTTTAATAGTATTGGAGAAAAATCTCTCCTCGCTATCATTTTATGCAAAACCTCATTTTTTGACACAATCTGTTGACATTCACCCTTCTTTTTGCTATAATGATAAAAAATACGGAAAGAGGAACAACTATGAAAGCAATAGAACTGATTCAATCGATTAACGGAAATTTTTACAATGCAGAAAAGCCCTGTGACAGATGGGTAGCCGGAGATCCCGAAAAAGAAATCCAACGCGTTGCGGTTTGCATGTTTCCAACTCTGCGTGTTTTGCGGGAGATTGCCGAATGGGGCGCCGATTTGATGATTCCTCACGAGCCAACCTTCAATCATGGATTCGATCAATTTATCGAAAATCCGGTTACACTTGCAAAAAAGAAATTGGTTGAAGATAGCCAACTCGTTATTTATCGGTTGCATGATTTCATGCACGCCGAAAATCCTGACCTGATCCATTTTGGATTGACTGAAGCGCTCGGACTTTCGGGATGCTACGAGGACAAGAATCATTTTATTCTCGATACGCCGATCAGTGCGTTGGAGCTTGCCAAACAAATGGAAACGCAGTTGGGCATGGAGTGCGTCCGCATCTGCGGAAGCCGCAACCACAAGGCAACCAAACTGACCGTTGCCTGCGGAGCTACAGGGCATTCCTACCTGGAAGCCATTCGCAACGGCGAATTTGAGTTGATGATCATCGGAGAGATGTGTGAGTGGAACGAGATGGAATATATCCGTGATTGGGCGGAATTGTCGGATGATAAAGCTGCGCTTGTATTGGGACACGCCGTCAGTGAGCGCGATGGAATGAAATATTTGACCAAAAAGCTCTCCAAAGAGTTTCCCAATGTTGAGTTCCGATACTTTGAGTGCGGCGACGTCTACAACTACACAAAATAATCAGACCTTTCTAAGGTTTACACGAAGAAAAAACCTCGACAGACGTAAAATATATCTGTCGAGGAATTTTTTATTCTTGGGGATTATCAACAGTAAAGAGTTTTTGCTCGTTGTTAAAAATGCGTGAGATGAAGTCTGCTTCATCCTTCAGTTTGGTGTCAAACTCCACACCCGCAAGACGGGGAAGCTTGTGCGCAATGTGATTATCAGATCCTGCAAGCCGCAAAAAAACGTAGTTTTCTGCATATAGCAAAGCCATTTTGTTTTCAAAATCGGTACGGCAAGCATTATCGACCTCCACGCCGTGAATGCTTCTCGGAAACAGACGGATATGATCGATGTAGCGCGCCTCGCGAAAGGGGTGCGCATGAACAATCAAGGCACCGTTTTCTTGCAGAAATTCCAATCGCTTGCGCATACTTAACTTTTCTGTATCGGGATTGGCAAGATACCATTCCTTATCAAGTCCGTAAATAAGGAAATCACTTCCGCCGGTCGTGATCTCTACGCCAAAAAAGACGTCGAGTCCGATCTCTTTGCCGATCACAAGCGCGTTTTCGTAGTCCGAAAACAAGTGTGCAATGCGTTCTTCATAGGTTTTATCCGGGTAAGAATTTGCATCGGGGTAGTGGTTGGTGATGAAAACGCCGGTAAAATCAAGGCGTTTATAGAATGCCAACGTGTCGGAAACACCGAATTTTGCGCAACGGCTTACGGGCGACGTATGCAGATGTGTTTCATAACGGTACATGGTGCTGCCTCCAATCATTCTGCCGCTTCGCCAAGCGCGGGAGTCGAAAGCTCGCGGAGCAGATGATAACGGCACTTGCCGGTTCCTTTGATGCACTCGGGGGTGATCTCCACCTCGGCAACGTCGTGACGTGAGGGGATCTCGTACATGATTTCGGTCATTGCGCTTTCAAGAATCGAACGTAGACCGCGTGCGCCGGTGTTGCGCTCAATGGCAAGCTCGGCAACGGCATCAAGTGCATCGTCACTGAAGAAAAGCTTGACGCCGTCCATACGGAACAACTTTTCGTATTGCTTGATAAGCGAATTTTTAGGCTCGGTCAGAATGCGAACGAGCGCCGTTTTGTCGAGATCGTTCAGAGGAACGATAACGGGAATGCGTCCGACAAGCTCGGGGATCAAACCGAATTTGACGATATCATGTGGAACAACGTCACGGAAGATGCCCGAATCCTTGCGTTCGGATTTTGTCTTGATCTCGCCGCTAAAGCCGATGGTTTGGTTGCCCTTACGGTTTTCAATGGCTTTGTCAAGACCTTCAAACGCGCCGCCGCAAATAAAGAGAATGTTCTTGGTGTTGATCTGAATAAATTCCTGATTTGGGTGCTTTCTGCCGCCCTGCGGAGGTACGTTGGAAACCGTTCCTTCGAGAATCTTCAGAAGTGCCTGTTGAACGCCTTCGCCCGATACGTCACGCGTGATCGAACGGTTTTCGCTCTTGCGCGCGATCTTGTCAATCTCGTCAATATAGATGATACCGCGTTCAGCAAGGTCGATATCATAATCCGCCGCTTGAATCAAACGGAGAAGAATGTTTTCAACGTCCTCACCAACGTAGCCGGCTTCGGTCAGAGTGGTGGCATCGGCAATGGCAAAGGGAACCTTCAGGGTTTTTGCCAGGGTCTGCGCCAGGTAGGTCTTACCGACACCGGTGGGACCGATCAGAAGCACGTTGCTCTTTTGCAGTTCAACGTCGTCTTCATTCTCCTCGATCTCTGTCTTATTGTTCTTTTTCTTTCCTTTTGCTTTTTGCGGCTCTTTGGAAAGAATTCTTTTGTAATGATTGTAAACCGCAACGGAGAGCGCAACCTTTGCCTCGTCCTGTCCAATGACGTACTGATCCAACGTCGCCTTGATCTGCATCGGACGCGGCAGTTCAGACAGAGAAAGTTGCTCCGTCCCCTCGGCAGCAATCTGTGTTTCGTTGATCAGATCACTGCAAGCCTCTACGCAGAAATCACAGATATAAACGCCGGTAGGGGAAGGGATCAAAAAGTTGACTTGTTGCTCGTTTCTTCCGCAGAAAGAGCAATGGCGCAGATTTTTGTTTCCGTTGTTTGAATTTGTGTTTGCCATGATGATCCTTTCGGAAAGAAATTTTAAGGACGCTTTGCAATGACCTTATCAACAAGACCGTAAGCCATCGCTTCTTCTGCGGTCATGTAGTTGTCACGGTCGGTATCGCGCTCGATCACCTCGAGGGACTTGCCTGTGTTTCCGGCAAGGATGCGATTCAACGTTGCCTTGGTTTTGAGGATCTGCTCTGCCTGGATCTGAATATCGCTTGCTTGACCGCGTGCGCCGCCGAGAGGTTGATGAATCATCACCTCACTGTGGGGAAGCGCAAAGCGCTTGCCTTTGGTTCCGGAGGAAAGCAGGAACGCGCCCATGCTTGCCGCCATGCCGATGCAAATGGTGGATACGTCACACTTGATAAACTTCATGGTGTCGTAGATCGCCATGCCTGCGGTAACCGAGCCGCCGGGAGAGTTGATATAAAAGGAAATGTCTTTGTCGGGATCCTGTGCCTCCAAAAACAACATTTGCGCCACAACAAGGGAGGCGGTGGTGTCATTGACTTCATCGGAAAGGAAAATGATGCGGTCGTTGAGCAGACGCGAGAAAATGTCATAGGAACGCTCGCCGCGATTGGTTTGCTCTACTACCATGGGTACCAACGCGTTTTTGGTAAGTTCTCTGTAATCAAACATTTGGGATACCTCTTTCTTAAGATTTGAACCGGAAGTCGCATCAGCAATTTCCGGTTCAGAATAGAAAATTATTTTGCGATCGCTTTTTCTTTTACGAGGTCCATTGCCTTCTTAACCTTCATGTCTTGAGCAATGGAGTCGGTGGGAATAGCCTCGCGAACCTTGTCGGCTTCCATCTGGTATGCGTCAGCGATTCTCTGGATCTCGCCGTTGATGTCTTCCTCGGTTGCTTCCAACTTTTCGATCTCTGCGATCTTTTCGAGAGCCAGACGAAGCTTAACCTGCTTTTCAGCCTGCGGGCGGAGCTGCTCGCGGAGGGAATCAAGGTTCATACCGGTGTATTGGAAATAGGTCTTGAGATCAAGTCCCTGCATACGCAGACGGTTGTCATAGTCGCGAACGAAGTTCTCGGTTTCTGCAACGTACATCTGCTCGGGAATATCTGCCTCAAGCTTTTCGATCAGAGCATCCATAATGGCATCCTCGAACTTGCGATCTGCCTCGTCCTCGTGTCTTTTAGCGATTTTTGCCTTAACGTCGGCACGATATTCATCCATCGTGTCAAATTCCGAAACGTCCTTTGCAAAATCGTCATCCAACGCGGGAAGTTCAACGTGCTTGATTTTGTGGATTACGGTCTTGAATACTGCTTCCTTGCCTGCGAGTTCAGTTGCGTGATACTCGGTGGGGAAGGTTACGTTTACGTCGAATGCTTCGTCGATCTTGTGACCTGCAACCTGTTCCTCAAAACCGGGAATGAAGTTACCGGAACCAAGCTTGAGGGGGTAGTCCTCGCCCTTGCCGCCTTCGAAAGCAACACCGTCAACAAATCCCTCGTAGTCGATGGTGCAAACGTCGCCCATAACCGAAAGGGTATCGTCGGTGATTTCGATCTCTCTGGAGTTGCGCTCACGGATCATGTTGATCTCGCGGTCAAGCTCTTCGTCAGTTACTTCCGCAACCGCCTTTTCTGCCTCGATACCGATGTAGCCTTCAATGTTTGCGTCGGGCTTTACAGCAACTTTAGCGCTCATAACAACGCCGTTGTCGTCGATCGAAACAACGTCAAACTCGGGCTGACCAACCATATCAAGTGCCGATTCCTTCAACGCTGCGTCAAACGCATCGGGAAGTACTTCGTTAATAGCATCCTCATAGAAGAATCCCTTGCCGTACATCTTTTCGATTACGGAACGGGGAGCCTTTCCCTTACGGAAACCGGGAACCGAGATTTTTCCAACCTGCTTGCGGTAAGCATTGGAAACTGCCTTCTGGAACGTGTCCTTATCAACCGAGAACTCCAGCGTATATACGCTCTTTTCGGTCTTTTCGGATTTGATCAAACTCATTTTTAAATGTCCTCCAAAACGATTATGATTGTTTTTTACATACAAATTATATTTTATAATTTTTTCTTTGATTTGTCAAGTGTTTTTTTGAAAATAATATCAAAAGTATAATAAAAAATGAAAATATCAGGGATTGATCGGCATTGGCGAGAAATTGAGTGCGTCCGCGGCAGTCAAGGTAAAGTCGATCTCCTCAAACGTGAAGCAACGCGGCATATGATAAGCGCCGTGGATATGCCCGAAATAGCAATCGCTGATAGCGTACTCGTGAAGCACGTCAACGATCTCACGGCAGATAAAACCGTTCCATACGGGCGGAAAATGCAAGAAGACCAGAATCGGCAGGTTGGTATCCTCACCGCGCAAAGCGACGGCCGCATCAAGACTCAAGCGCAAACGGATGACCTCGCGGTTGACGATCTTGCAATAATCGGCGGTACCGACCGTGTGTTGTTGGTTCTCCTCAACAAACCATCCGCGCGTTCCGCAAACGATGCAATCATCCAGGCGATAGGCGTTATTGTAGAGCATCCGAATGCTTTTAATTTCCTTCTGTTCCATCATTGCTTGCATTTTTGCGGCGGTCGACCACCAAAAATCATGGTTGCCTTTGCCGATCAGTTTTTGTCCTGCAAGCGAGTTCAGAAAAAGAAGATCCTCAACCGCATCCTCTAATTTCAACCCCCACGAAATATCACCGGGAATGATTACGGTATCGTTTTCGGTAATTACGGCGTTCCAATTGCGTTGGATCTTATTCATATAATCCTTCCAACGCGCACCAAAAATCTCCATCGATTTGGCGCCGTCACTGGAAAGATGCAGATCTGCCATAACAAAAAGTGACACGTTGTAACCTCCTTATTTGACGGTATGACCTTCAAGGTCGCGGGGTAGACTATAGATTGGGGAAGCAAAACTCCCAAAATCGGCGGAACACGCGGAAGCGGCATTCCGTATCATGCGAAAGGAAAGATTCAAATGGAAGAAAAATGCTACGAAACCACCTGCGGTTGCAAGCACATTAAGGGAATCAAGTGCAACGTGCAGAATTGCTACTACCACGACATGGAAACCTGTTGCACCGCCAACGAGATTTCGGTTGGCCCTCGCAACGCAAGCGCATCGGGTGACACACTCTGCGCAACCTTCAAGCCGAAGGATTGACAATGTTTTGATTTGGGATCCGTCCGAAATGGACGGATCCTTTTTTTATAAAATCAATCGAGATAGGAAAGAACCGCGTCTGCCATTTCGGTGCGGTCGATGGTTTGCTTAAAATTGATCTTTCTGGTGGCAATACCCGCAAGCGGATAGGGAATCTCGGTTTTGGTATAAGCCGAAAGTTGATCGAGTGCGTCCAGATCGCTTGCGGCATCGGTGCCCGTCAAAGAACGCTAGACGTTGTTGGCAAATTTGTAAGGACTTGCGGTGGAATCGATAACCATAGGACGGTTGTCGCCGCTTTGGTGGACGTACTCCTCGGCGGCATGAATGGCAACCGCTGTATGCGTATCGGCAAGATAACCGTATTTTTCGTAAACGTTGCGAATGGTTTCCGCCGTCTGTGCTTCGTCGGTGTAATAGCCACTGAAGTTTTCGCGGATCTTTGCAAGAATCTCGCCGTCCACACTGTAAGCGCCTGTTTGCTTCAGAGCATTCATATATGCGGCGGTCTTTTCACTGCCGGAAACGAAATACAACAGACGTTCAAGATTGCTCGAAATCAGAATGTCCATAGAAGGCGACATGGTAAGATAGAAGTCGCGGTTGCGGTCATAGGTTCCGGTGGTAAGGAAATCGGTGAGAATATTGTTGGCGTTGGACGCACAGATCATGTGACCGATCGGCACTCCCATCAGTTTTGCAAGGTACGCTGCGAAAATATTTCCGAAATTTCCGGTGGGAACGCAAACGTTGAAAGTCTCACCCGGCTTGCATTTTCCTGCATTGAGCAGGTCGCAGTATGCCGAAACGTAATAGACGATCTGCGGGGCAAGACGCCCCCAGTTGATCGAGTTTGCACTTGAGAAGAAGTAGCCTTTTTCGTCAAGCTTGGATGCCATTTCCGCATCTCCGAAGATCGCCTTGACGCCGCTTTGCGCATCGTCAAAGTTTCCGCGGATCGCGCATACGTTCAGATTATTGCCGGTTTGGGTTGCCATCTGAAGCTTTTGAACGTGACTGACACCGTCGATCGGATAGAAGACCATCATCTTGACGTGCGGTACGTCCTTGTAGCCCTCCAATGCCGCTTTTCCGGTGTCACCCGATGTGGCTACCAGAATCAAAGCCGTGCGCTCCTCACCGGTCTTTTCAAGCGCGCGGGACAAAAGTCGCGGCATGATCTGCAAAGCCATGTCCTTAAAAGCCGCCGTCGGGCCGTGCCACAGTTCCAACGATTCAAAATTGTCATAAATATTTTTGAGGGGTGCCGCACCGCCGACGAAAGACGACTCGTCATAGGCTTCAAGACAATCCTTCAGCAACTCATCGTAGGTATAGTCGGTTAAGAACTTGGAAAGCACGGTGGCTGCACGCACGGGATAGCTTTCCCGTCTTAACACCTCGATTTCTTCCTCGGTAATCGTGGGAATATATTCGGGGACGAACAATCCTCCGTCATCGGCAAGACCTTGCTTGATGACCTCTGCCGCGCTTGCGTGAGCGCGTTCGTTACTTCTTGTGCTTTTGTAAAACATGGTTTTGGGATTCCTTCCTGTTTCTGTATTTTTTAGAAAAGGTTATAAATGTTTGGAAAAGAAATTGTATGCGTTGCCGAAAAAGATTTGATGAATCAACCTGTCACTGTATCCGTGCTTTTGCATCAGTTCTGCAAGATGGGGGAGCGCCGAAAGGTTGGAAAGATCATACGGCAGATCGCAACCGTCCATATCACCGCCTAAAGCAAGTACGTTTTGGGCACCGCGCGACAGGAAATGGTCGATATGAGAAAAGATCGCCTTGATCGAGGGATCGTTTTCTTTGGACAAAAACGCGCCGTAGAAATTCAAACCGATCAATCCGCCGTTTTGTACGATGTGATCGATCTGAAAGTCGCGCAGATTACGCGAAACGGGGCAGACCGTGTAGGCATTGGAATGGGATGCGATGCAGGGGCGTGCCTGCGAAGCACAGATTTCAAATATTTCTTGCGCCGACTCTTTCGATGCGTGTGAAACGTCAAGGATCATACCCTTTGAAACGGCGTCGGTCAGAATCGATTTACCGAACGGTGTCAAACCTTCGTCGGTATCGTGAGAGCCGCCGATGCAGCTCAAGCCGCGCCAAAGCGGTGTCAGAATGCGGATGCCAAGACGAAGCAGTTCGGACAGACGTTCGGGCTTCCCGTTCAAAATGCGAGCATCTTCGACACCGAGAAACAAACAGGGAAGACGCTCGTCAATGTCGTGATACGAATTGCAAATTTTTGCTTCCCGATTCTGCAACGATCGATCGCATTGCAGATTTTTAAGCATTCCATGCATCCGCCGCCATCCGTCCTCGTCGGACAGGGCGTTGTCGGTCCACAGAGCCATTACCTGAACGTATTGTTTGAATTTTCTTGCACTTTCCAACGAAACCGCCAAACGGTTTGAGAAAAGCGGTTGATGTTCCTTCAACATCAGATAGGGTGTGTCGCAATGAAGAT
>JAZRGI010000106.1:0-4127 GCA_045644105.1 Eubacteriales bacterium
AACCGCGATGGAGACCACGGGAACGTTGGAAAGCGGATACGATTGTTCGATCCCCGCACTGACGGTACACTACCAATATCTCTCCGCCGATAATAAAATCCTCGGCGGCGGCAGTGAATGGGTATTTGATGCCGTTCCCGCCAAAGGAACGCATCCCTTTACCTCTAAAATCAACGTTGACGTAGCATCGGCGGCAAAGGTTCTTTACTCCATCAACTTTGATCCGATGGACCTGATCAAACAATAATCATCCACCAATCTATATAAGACACACGCCCTCTGCAAAATTTGCAGAGGGCGCGTTTTACTTTATACCAACTGATCTGCGCGCATGCGCAGTCTTCCCTTTCGGGTTTCCCCGTCAAAGGAACGCAGAATATAACGTCCAAAGCCGCGCACCGAGATCGTCATCGGCGGCGTCAACTGTCGGTCTACCCGCTCTTCCGGCTCAAACTCTACCTCCACGAAACCCGAACGAATGGTTCGTTGTGCATCGTCGCGTGAAAGATTGGTAAGCGCGGCAACCACGCAGTCAAGACGCGGCGAGGCGACCGTATCGGATATGGGACGGTAGCTTCGCCCATCGGTAAAGCGCTCGTCAAGCTCGTAAAAGCCGCACTTCACGCTATCCGAACCGATCTTATCCAGACTCTCCAACAAAAATTCGGCAATTGTCCGTCCGCAAAACAAGACCGCCTCGTGCGCATTTTGTACGGCAATGTCACCAATGGCATCGCGTTCGATTCCCAAACCGAGGATCGAACCGAGATAATCCCGATGCGACAAATTGCGATAGCCGCTTCCCTTGATGCGCAAAGCGCATACTGCGATCTCCAATTCCTCAGCAATCAACGATCTTACCGTTTCGGCATCGCATTGCGAAAGAGGCGTATCCAACATACAAAGAAGATAATCGGGTAACAAAAACAAGCATACGCGCTCGGCATCGTCGTATCCGCCAAAAAAGCACGCACTCTCCCACGCCCCCATGCGCCTCAACTCCACCTCGGCACGGCGTCGGTAACGCGGTGTCAGAAAGGGCAAGACCGCGACACTGCCGCGGCGGCTTTTTTCGACCGCATCGTCAAGACGCGCCGAAAACAACAGATCCTGCTCACTCTTATCGCTCATATGATCTGCACCAAAGTCTGTACGATCATCAGGATCAACCACGAAAGCATAAAGGGGATATCCAGGGGTACACCCTCAAACCAATGCATTTTATCGCAAAGAATGCGGATCGGCAGGATCACCGGTTCGGTAATCATCGTCAAAAAGCCGCTCAAACGCCACTCGTGCATAGGATCAAACCAAGAAAGAATCGCACGCACAAACATGGCAAACAACAAAACGTCGATCAATAATATGATGGTTCTTTCAAAAATATAGAATACGGTATCTAACACGGCTACTCCTTCCGTCCTTTTTCATTGAAACAACGAGGGGAAGGATGCTTTCCGAAAAACCGCGTCCTTCCCCACGAAACAAAAATCTTAAACCTCTTCTGCGGGTACTTCCTCGTATCCTTCGGCATCCTCGATAGCCGAAGCATCCTCTACGGGAGCCGCAGGCTCCTCAACCGGTGCGTCATCAGTTGCAGAGAAACCGGAAATATCCACACCCGCAGGAGAAATAACGATGGTATGCTTGTTGGTCATGATCATTTCTCCGCCAAGCACGTAAGCTACGCCGGCAAGAAAATCCACCAGACGGTGAACCTTATCCTTTGCCAAACTACTGATGTCCAACAGAACGATGCAACCGTCCTTGAGCTTATCGGCAATTTTGGTACCCTCGGTGTGGCTCTTGGGACGAAGCAACTTAAGCGCAACCTTATCAGGTGTTGCGGGATGAATCTCGGGATCCTTGCGTGCGGGACTGTCAATTGCGGAAACGTCGGATACGGCATCCGACTCTTCCATTGCCATCTTCAGATCATCAGGCATGGAATACGAATACATATCGTCGAAATCTTCCTCCAGATCCGCGTTGTCATTTCTCGTAAATTTTTTCAGCAGGTTCATTTTTCTTTCCTCCGTTTTTTATATCCTCAAATTATTTTTTAAAGTATTTCATCGCCGATTGGCGGAGCAAACAACGCGCGTCCGATGCGGACCAGTGTTGCGCCTTCTTCAATGGCGGGTTCAAAGCTTTCCGACATTCCCATCGATATGATCGGTCTATCTATATTATGAAGCTTTTTCTCCCAAATGTCAAGACATTGTTGATAAGTTTTTTGAAAATATTTTCGATACGCCTCTTTGTTCTCGCATTTTGGCGCCATCGTCATAAATCCGCGCAAGCGAATATGCGGAAATTGCGAAAGCGACAGGCAAAATGCCTCTGCTTCCTCCGGGGCAAGTCCGCTCTTGTTCTCCTCGTAGCCACTGTTGATCTCAACCAGAACGTCCATCACCAATGATCGCTTTGCCGCTTGTTTCTCAATTTCCTTTGCCAATGAAGGGGAATCCAATGAATGGATCATGCAAACCTTATCAATGATATATTTGACCTTATTGCTTTGCAAGGTTCCGATAAAATGGATTCGCAAGTCCTCACGGTCAAGCAATTCCCAACGTTCCAAAAGTTGTTGTACGCGGTTCTCGCCTACGTCGTCAACACCAAGCTCGCGATGCAGATAGTTGACGTGTTCCGCATCGGTATACTTGATCGCGGCAAGCAACGTCACCTCGTCGTCACCGTGGCTTCTCGCCTTCTTTGCCCGCGCGATCCGCTCGCGTATCGCGCAAAGATTGGCATCCATATAGGATAGGTCACTCATTTATATACCCTCCCATCATACAGATCTTTTCCCGAGGTAATCAAAATATCATACAAGGACAGATAGGCTTCATCGCCCTTCGTGTTTTGCGCCGTAATGACGTAGCCATCCCCTCGGTAAAGGATTTGCACACGGCGAAAATAAGCTCGGCTATCCTTGAAAATATATACGCCCTCCACACCGTATACGGTGTGCAATGCAGAGTCCGGGACGTAATATCCCGTACATTCTCCTACTGTAATCTCAACGACTTGTCTGCGTAAAAACTCAAAGTCGGTTGGGACCTCGTCCGTGGTAAAAACGGCAACCGTCGCGCCGTCACGTCCTCCGATCAGGCTGCTGCAGGTCATTTTCAGAACACGGTCACGGTTTTCCAAAAAGGTAAATTTGTATGTCGTGCCCACCTCAAACAAGGTCGTACCGCCATCCAGTGAAATCGCCATATACCAATCGTATCCATACACCATTTTCCCAACGGCATATCCCTCTTCGGGAGCGACCGGTGCCGCAGCAGTCATTTGGGCAAACGCCTCCACCGTCAAGGATTCGAGTTGTGACAAAGCAAACAAGGTTTCATATCCGTCCACAAAATCGCGACCGTAATAATATCCGGAAGCCTGCGTGTTTTGTACGGCGGTACACTGCCCTCTCAATAGTTCCGCGCGTTCGTTCTTTAATTCCGACAGTGTCTTGGAAAGCGCATCCGCCTCACCCGTCAACGCGGCATAGCGTGTCAGGGCACTCAACATCGCATCCTCCATGGATGTGATCAATCCCCAATCGCCTCTGACGATCGCCTGTCGTACGGCAAGATCGGCACCAAGCGCCTCCGCACGAAAGGTCATTGCCTGCGCAAGTGTAACGCTTGACGGCAGTTGCGCACTCTCCAATACGGCAATCGCTCTGTTCAATCGGTCAAGAAGTGTCTGCTTTTGCACCAATGTTTCCGCCGATTCCCCGTTGCTCCACACCTCGGTCAACACAACGCCACTGCTCACTTTACTTCCACTCTCGGCAATATCATTGATCAAGCCGGGCTCGGATACCGTCAAGACCTGCTCGTTGCGAAACAGATATGCATCCACACGAAGCACCTGACGGTCGGTGATCTCTCGAGTCGGCGTTGTCATCAAACTTGCCGCCGTCGAAGAAAACACGTGATAGACCGTATAAACGATCAGAGCTACCAAAACGAATGCCACCGCAAACCGCGCAAAATATTTTTGTAAAAACCCCCTGCGCGTCATGTCAAGTCCCTCTGTCCGACTTTGATCTTTTTTTCGATCAAAGTCATGGCAAGTTCGACCGCACGATCGCACGAGATAACCTCTCCGTGATCGACCAT
>JAZRGI010000107.1:0-6339 GCA_045644105.1 Eubacteriales bacterium
GACTAATTCATAAATTTATGATATAATATTCTAAAACCCACCTAACATTTCCATAAACGCGCGGACTATATAAGTGAAAGCATTGATCAATCGCTTGGAGAAACAGATGAAAAAACAAGACTTGCTAAAATATTTTGACGACAACTTGCTTGATAAGCTATTTGGCTTTTGTTATGCAAGAACAAACGATAGCTACGAGGCAGAGGAACTATGCTCGGATATAATCTATTCCCTCGTTAAAGCTGCCAATAGTGATGGAGAGATCGAAAGCGTATATCCTTTTATTTGGAGAGTAGCTCGTAATGTTTATGCTGACTTTTCCGATAATCGAAGAAAATGCGCGGAAACTATTTATGAAGGCGATTCGGAAGAAATTTTGCTCAGCGTTGCTGAAGAAGATACTTCTGATAATACCGCAGAGTTATTAACATCAATATATCGCAGAATTGCTTTTTTGACAAAAGCATACCGCGAAGTTATGATAATGTTCTACATAGATGGTCTTTCCACGGCTCAAATAGCCAAAGCGCAAGGAACAAGTGAAGGAGCTGTTCGTCAAAGGCTCTTTTCAGCAAGGCTAAAGATCAAAAGTGAGGTAGAAGAAATGGCTGATACTTATAATAAACCTGTATTACTTGATAAAATTAATTTTGTATTTTGGGGAACGGGAAGCCCCGCTTGGGGAGATCCCAGCACCATATGTTATAGGATACTTTCAAATCACATTGTATGGCTTTGCCACAAAAAGCCAATGAGCGCATCTGAAATTGCAGGGGAATTGAACGTTCCTACGCTTTACGTTGAGGAAGAACTTGAGATTCTTCGCAAGGGTGAAAACGGTGAATACGGCTTACTTCGCCGTTTGGATAATGGTAAATATGCAATAAATATTGTTTTGCTTGATAAGGACGTGTTTGAAAAAGCAAATGAGATCTATATGGAAAGATTGCCGAAGATTTGTGATACGATATCCGATTATATCGAGGAGCATAAGTCAGAATACCTTGCATATCCGTATCTAAACAAAAAAGTGGATATGAACCTTATTTTGTGGCAGCAAATATCTGAGATTTCAAGGGCGTTTTCCGAAAACGTTAAGCGTATTTTGAAAGAAAAGCATTTTTCTGACGTTGCTGAGGTGGAGCGCCCGTACAGTTCCTTTGGATACGTTGATAACGGAAAATATTACGGCGGCGGTTGTGATGGAGAATACGCGGAAAACGTTTGTGGATTTTCAAAGGTACACCTTAGAAACATTTACATTACCCGTGTTAAAGCACATTTCCGATGCGGTCATAATATTTCGCGCGATCCGCAGATTCAACTTGCTCTGCGCGCTATCGAAGGTCTCGATATCACGACCCTTTCCGAAAAAGAAAAGGAGCACGCGGCTAAAGCTATTGAGTGTGGATACCTGTATCGTGACGGAGATATGCTGTACACCAAGATTCTCGTTAATGCACTGACTGATAACTATACTCTTTTGGAGAATGATCTTTTCAAGATCAGTAACGGTTTGAGAGACGGATATTTTGATACTGATGCAGAAATTGTTGCAGAAAAAATTGCGGACCTTATCAAAAAATCCGTTCCCGATTATCTTCTTGGGGAGTGGAGATTTGCGAATGTTCTCGCTAATTCGCCTGTCCTCGACGCAGTTGTTGAATGTCTTATCGAAAAAGGCGTATTAATACCTCCCGAGGATGGTATTGGTGCAGAAGGTTGTTGGATGAGTGTGGAAAGGTAAAACGAGTACCGCCGAGAGTGTCCGTTTGGTCGCTCTCGGCGCATTTGTTGTGGAGAAATTCAAAAAAATATGATATAATATTTTCAAACCTCACAACCTTTTCATTCGGACATTGGAATTTCTTTGCCAGATGCTACGTCCAAAAGAAAGCCGATTCTCTTGTCAAGACAGACTACAATCCCCGTTGGTCGTTTGAATGGAAGAACATGGGGAGTATGGACGTTGCGGAAGATCCTATTCTTTATCCCGATATTTTTCTGTTGCCCGCCATCTCACGGCTTCTTGCAATTTCCGTTGACGTTCTGCCGGGAGTACAAAGCACAACCCAATAAACAGATGTTCAAAAAAGTTCCCTTGCGGGGAGTCACCAAACGGCGACTCCCCGCAGAGGTTTTGTTGGACTTGACATTTTTCTGATGCGAAAAAGTGAAACGGAGCTTCAAAAAACTTGGATGTTCATAAGGAGTTCATAAATTTGATGTATGATATAATAAACTTTTTGATAGGAGGCTGATGATATGAAAAAATCGAATTCCAACAAACTGCTTTCCGCGATTTTGATGCTTTTGGTCGGCGTTCTCTTCCTGATTTGGAAGGGTGGCGTTGTCGCTCTGGCAATGACCGCCATCGGTGTACTTTTGATCGTTGCGGCGATTATGAATCTGATCCGCAAAAAAATTCCCGTGGGCGTTGTTTGTGCGGTGCTTGGCGTATTAGTGCTTTTCGTTGGCGGACTCTTCGTTTCGGTTGCACTTTACGTTTTGGCGGCGATCCTTCTGATTTACGGTATCCTTTTGTTGATGGACATCCTCAAGCGAGGATTCAAGCGCATGGGAACGTTGGCAATCGTTGTTCGCGTAGCACAACCTGCAGTTTGCATTTTGGTAGCGGCTTGTCTGTTGTTCAACCAGGGCGGCACCGTAGATTGGGTATTCATTCTTTCGGGACTGTTTTTGATCGTTGAAGGCGTGCTTGCTCTTGCAGATGCATTGAAGTTGAAGTAAGCGATTGATACAAAAAAGGCGTTTGACTGCTTCGATTGAGCGGTTGAGCGCTTTTTTTGATGCAAATTCGCATGGGGTGAAAAAATTAAAAAAGATTTTCAATAAAAATTGAAATTTGGAAAGGGCTATGGTATAATAAAAGCAGCAAACGACATACGATGAAAAAAGGGGATGGGGTATGCTGGAAGAAATGCGTGTAAATGAATTTGACAGTGTCTATCGTATTATGGAACAGAGCTTTCCTACCGACGAGTACCGTCCTTATGACGAACAACGCCGTTTGCTTGACGATCCTCGCTATACGGTGTACGTCCATCACGCCGATCGGGATGGCGACGTAGATGCTTTTCTGGCGGTTTGGCAGTTTGAGGCGTTTGCGTTTTTAGAGCATTTCGCGGTAGCGCCAACGGTACGCAACTGCGGACTTGGCACTAAACTGTTGAAGGCATTGTCAAGTGTTCTGGGGTGTTGTATCTGTCTTGAGGTTGAGTTTCCCGATACCCCCATTGCTGCCGGACGGATCGCCTTTTACCAACGCGCGGGATTTGTTTATCACGATTTTCCCTATCTTCAACCGGCAATCTCAAAAGGGCGGCAACCTGTGCCCCTGCGGTTGATGACGCAAAATGCTAACGGCATTGCCTGCACGCCGCAATCAATCAAGACACTTCTTTATCGAGAGGTCTACCGTGTCGTTGACGGCGATTCGGTTGCAATCAACAAAATTCAGGAGGACGAAATATGAATACAATCAATATTACCGACAGTATTCGCTACGTCGGTGTTAATGACAAGAAAATCAATCTTTTTGAGGGACAGTACAAGGTTCCCAACGGGATTTCCTATAATTCTTACGTTGTTATGGACGACAAGATTGCGGTGATGGATACAGTAGACGCCGCATATACCAACGAGTGGTTGAACAATTTACAGCTTGTTTTGATGGGAAGAAAACCGAACTACCTTATCGTTCAACACATGGAGCCCGATCATTCGGCAAATATCTGTCATTTTGCAAACGCCTATCCCGACGCAGTGATCGTTTCCACCGAAAAGGCGTTTGTAATGATGAAAAACTTTTTCGGCACCGATTTTTCAGAGCGCAGAATGGTGGTGGGTGAGGGGGATTCGCTTTCTCTTGGTATGCACGAGTTGACCTTTTTCACCGCTCCAATGGTACACTGGCCCGAGGTGATGGTGACCTACGACAGTATGGATAAGGTGTTGTTCTCGGCAGACGGATTCGGAAAATTCGGCGCGCTTGACGTAACGGAAGCGTGGGAGGACGAGGCAAGACGCTATTATATCGGCATCGTCGGGAAATACGGTACGCAGGTGCAAAAGCTTTTGCAAAAGGCGGCAGGCTTGGATATTGAAAAGATCTGTCCCTTGCACGGTCCCGTTTTGCGTGAAAATCTCGGTCATTATATAGATCTTTACAATACGTGGTCGTCCTATGCCGTCGAGGAGGATGGGGTGGTCATTGCTTACACCTCGGTTTACGGCAATACGCGCCGTGCGGTCAATCAGTTGGCGGAGAAGCTCCGTGCGGGTGGTGCTCCCAAGGTCGTTGTCTATGACCTTGCCACCTGTGATATGGCGGCTGCCGTTGCCGATGCCTTCCGTTATTCCAAGTTGGTGCTTGCCACCACGACGTACAATGGCGACATTTTCCCGTTCATGCGTGAGTTTATCAATCATCTCACCGAGCGCGGTTACACCAACCGCACCGTTGCACTGATCGAAAACGGAAGTTGGGCGCCACTTGCCGCAAAGGTGATGCGTTCGATGCTTGAAAAATGCAAGAATCTGACCTTTGCCGAAACCTCTGTCAGAATGCTATCGGCACTGAATGCCGATAGTACGCAGGCGCTTGGTGCGCTTTGCGACGAGCTTTGCCGCGAATACGCCGAGCTAGGCGAGGCACTTGCGAGCAAGCACGACATGAAGGCTCTCTTTAACATCGGATACGGTCTGTACGTTGTGACCTCGAACGACGGAACGCGTGACAATGGATTGATCGTCAATACGGTGACACAGGTGACGAATACCCCCAACCGTGTGGCGGTTACCATCAATAAAGCGAATTATTCGCACTACGTCATACAAAACAGCGGAAAAATGAACGTCAACTGTCTGTCGGTTGACACACCTTTTAAGGTTTTTGAAGTCTTTGGATTCCAAAGCGGAAGAACGGTTGATAAGTTTGCGGATTGTGATCCGCTTCGTTCGGATAACGGTCTTGTGGTATTGCCTCACTATATCAACGCATATCTCTCCCTGCAGGTTGACGAGTACGTCGATCTCGGCACGCACGGGATGTTTATCTGCTCGGTGACCGAGGCAAAGGTAGTTTCCGATCGTGAAACGATGACCTATACCTATTATCAGAGCAACGTCAAGCCGCGTCCCGTTGTAAAAGAAAAGAAGGGGTATGTTTGCAAGATTTGTGGGTATATTTATGAGGGAGAGGTACTTCCCGAGGACTACGTATGCCCGATCTGCAAGCACGGCGCTTCGGATTTTGAGCCGATTGTCTGACGGGAACCGTGCCGACCTTTAAATGAAGAAAGGATTTTGGAACGATGGCAAAATATGTTTGTGACGTTTGCGGATGGGAATACGATGAAGAAAAGGGTGCACCCGAAGCCGAAATCGCACCCGGAACTGCCTTTGAGGCACTGGGAGATGATTTTGTTTGTCCGCTTTGCGGAGTTGGCAAGGAAAACTTCAGTCGGGCGGAATAATGATGACAGCCCCCGGATCGGGGGCTGTTTTGCCATTGATCTTTGAGAGGAGTTGCTACGATGGAAATGGTGATACTTACGGCACTTGGTGTTGGCGGTGCCACGATTGTCGGTGCGGTGATCGGCTTTGTCTTTAAAAGGCTTTCGCACCGTTTTTCGGATATTGTATTGGCGTTTGCTGCAGGTGTCATGCTTGCGGCGGCGGTGCTTGGTTTGGTCTTGCCGTCCTTGGAATACGGCGGTCGCTACGGATTGATCGTCACGGTGGCGGGTATTTTTGCGGGGGCCATCTGTCTGCATCTGATCGATAAGCTCGTTCCGCATCTGCACCGCATGGTTGGCGGCGTGGAAGGCGGAAACCCAAATGCAAATTTGAGCAAGGTTTTGCTCTTCGTTACCGCCATTGCCATTCACAATCTGCCAGAGGGAATTGCCGCAGGAGTTGGCTTTGGATCGGGAAATACCGCGCAGGCACTGATGATCGCCGGCGGTATTGCGCTTCAGAATATCCCCGAAGGAATGGTGATCATCGGTCCGATGTTGGCGGCAGGTGTGTCGCCGCGGAGAACTCTGACACTTGCCATGTTGACCGGTGTGGTTGAGGTGGTGGGAACCTTTATCGGATATTTTGCCGTGAGCGTGGCATCCTTTATTCTGCCGTTCGCGCTTGCCTTTGCGGGGGGAACCATGCTTTACGTCATCAGTGACGAGATGATTCCCGAAACGCACGCCCACGGGCACCAAAACGGCGCGACGTATGCGCTTCTGGTCGGTTTTTGCGTCATGCTTGCAAGCGACGTGCTATTGGGTTGATCACCGCACCGCGGTCAAAAACGAACAT
>JAZRGI010000108.1:0-6176 GCA_045644105.1 Eubacteriales bacterium
CCTCGTTGGTGGCGTGGTAGGTACCGAAACGATCGGTGACGATCATATCGCACAACAGGTGCGCAAGATCGTAGGTGTAGGTGGGAGAGCCGATCTGATCGGCAACCACGTTGAGATCGGTCTTGGTTTCGGCAAGACGCAACATGGTCTTTACAAAATTGGCACCGTTTTTGCCGAACACCCAGGAGATGCGGACGATGAAATGACGGTCGGTTGCCGCCTTTACGGCGTTCTCTCCCATCAACTTGGTCTTTCCGTAGACCGAAAGCGGGCCGGTGGTATCATCGGGGGTATAAAAGCACTCCCCGGTTCCGGGAAAGACGTAATCGGTTGAGATATACATCATTTTTGCGCCAACCGCAACCGCTGCCGCGGCGATGTTTGCAGGTCCCTCGGCGTTGACACGTTCGCAACGCTCGGCATCATCCTCTGCCTTGTCCACTGCGGTATATGCCGAGCAATGGATGATAGCGTCGGGACTGTAAGACGCGATATAAGCGTTGACGGCATTGGCATCGGTAATGTCAAAATCCTCAATATCAACACCACGGTTTTCGATTCCGCGCGCATCGAGGACGCGGCAGATGTCGTAGCCCAACTGTCCTTTTACTCCGGTAACTAAAATTTTCATGAAGATACCTCTCTCAAACAATTATAAAATCCCCTTCTGCACCAGCTTGATGGCAAGGCGGAAGAGCGGTGTCGGCAAACGGAGAACCGTTAACTCAAAGAGCGACGTGACGGTGTTGGTTTTGCGAAGCTTCCAGAGCATTTTCCAACCGCCTTTTTTGTGTTCGAAGCAATCGATGCGTGCCTGACTCCATCGCAGTGCGCGGTCAAGCTCGGGGATATCGACCGATTTCGCAAAACTGCGGACACGCGCGTCAAATATGTCGATGCGACGGCGACGGTAATCGGCTTTGGTCATCACGCCCGTCATCACGCCGGTCTGATTGCCGCCGTATATGCGATATCGCATTTGCGGTTCGGCAAGGAAGTCCAATGCACCATCTGCGGCGGTGCGAAAGGCAAGGTAGTGATCGTGAACCACTTCTTTGGGGAAGGGGAGATAGGAAAGCGCGCGCTCACGCTCCATCAACATGGTACAACCCATGGCGAAATTGCGGTAGATCAGAGAAGGTGCAACGTCGTTTCCGCGCAGAAAAACGTGACGGCGGCGATGTGCATCCATCGAGTCGGCGGTTTTGTTTCCGTCCCCGTCAATGATGGAAACGTTGGCACAGACCGCAGTGGGGTGCAACTCACTTTCCTCGAAGAGCTTGACGGTGTTCGCAAGCTTGTCCCGATTCCAGACGTCATCCTGATCACAAAATGCGATATAATGCTCTTTGCAATCGCAAACCAGACGCGCAAAGGTTTCGTTGGAGCCGAGATTTTGTTCGTTGCGCATCAAGGTATACGGGAATTGCGTAACGTGCTCCGAAAGCAACTCTTCCAATCGTTCCGTGGGATAGGTGGGCGAGGCGTCATCTCGCACGTACAAGGAGAGGTTGGGATAGGTCTGACCGTTCAACGAATCCAAAAGCTCAATGAGCCAATCCTCACGCGGCTCATAGACCGCAAGCAGGATCGCAATTTTGCGTTTTTCCATTTCTTCACCCTCCCCGTTTATCTGCATACACTGTTTATTATATCATATGTATAGAAAAAAAGCAACTGTATTTTTTTCTTTTTTAAGTCCACAACCGAAAAAGTCTTGACTTTTTTGATTTTGTACGGAATAAACTGCCGAAAGATCACTGTTATTTGCCGCCGTTGGCGTGTGAAAATATCAAAAAGCCGACACGAAAAGTATTTCGTATCGGCTTTTTTCGGTTGCATCACCTGTTTCGGTGGCGCGTATATTCAGTGTGTGGTCGGGTTGGATCGGTTGATTTTTTCGGGGAGTTGCGCAAGTACGATGGCTACAAAAACCAATGCACATCCACCGATTTCGGCAATCGACAGTTTGTTTCCGGAGATCAACCAACCGCCAAGAGCCGCAAATACACTTTCCAGACTCATGGTGATCGATGCCACGGTAGGCTCGGCGTATTTTTGACCGACGATCTGCAGAGTGTAAGCAATTCCTGTCGATCCGAGTCCCAGATACAGAAGTTGAGGTGCCGCCGAGAGCAGGCCCTGCATCTCGACGTTCCCGCCCTCAAAGCAGAGTGAAAGAAGGGTAGAAAGGATGCCGCACACCAAAAACTGAAGCATGGAAAGTCTGACACCGCCCACCGCATCAACGTAACGGTCGATGGCAATGATGTGCCATGAGAAACTGATGGCGCACAAAAAGATCAACACGTCGCCCACGTATATCGAGTCGATGCCGCCCGACAGACAAAGCAGATAGATACCGCACATGGAAAGCAGAATGGCACTGATCAGTGTCAGTCGCAGTCGTTTTCCCATAAAGACCGAGATCAGAGGAACGAGGATCACGTACAGTGCGGTAAGAAAGCCTGCACGGGCTTCACTTGCGACGCCGTCCGGATATAGCGACAGTCCGACCTGTTGAAGGTTGCAACTGACGGTGATGAGTAGACCGCAGACAAATCCTCCCACCAGTGTTTTGCGAAGCGTTTGTCGGTCTTTTGAAAACAGAGGTTGATGCGTGCGTGCGCATTGCCACCAAAGTAAAAGAAAGAGTGCCGCTGCACCGATGAAGGAACGGATGCCGTTGACGAGAAAGGGCGGAACCGTGTTTGCGGCATCGCTTTGCGCAACAAAGGCGAGTCCCCATATCAGTGCCGCGAGGGTGAGGATCAAGCTTCCCCGTAAGTTTTTCAATATTTTCATGAAGGTGCTCCTTAAAAAATGAAGGTTGATCGTTTTTTGTCGGTGTCGGGGAGCGAGTGATGCAGTCAACCCGTTCCGTGATTCGTCAACTCAACGCATATTATAGCACATTTGCCCGAAAAAGAAAACCCCTTTTTGAAACGTCATTGCTTTTTTTGAGAAAAAACGCTTTTTTCGTGCGACAAAACAAGACTGCAACGACGAAAAAGTGATTGGCTTTTACCCTTCAAATGCCTCTTTGTGCGCCACGCACGGAATTTTCCTTTTTTTTACACAAAATCAACCCCGATTTGACCTGCCGTTTTTCAACAGATTCCGCTCTCCTCTGTGAGTAAAATATTAATAAAAGCGGAATTTTGCAATTGACAAATGAGAAAGAAAGGAATTGGTTTAAAATGCAGGAAAAATTGAACAAAAGAGAGTGTGAGAATACATATGGGAGAGGCGAGTGGACGTCGTTGATAAAAAACGTGATCGGCGTTTCGGCGCGCGAATCGGTTTGGGTAGGTTGCGCGTATCTGTTGGGGCATATTCAAATGCTTTTCGGTACTTATCCGGTAGGGTTAGCCCTGTTGTGCGCTTCGGGATCGCACACGGTGGCGGTTTTAATCGGTACGGTGTTGGCATCTCTCTCGGTGGGCGTAACACCTGCGGTCTATATCTGTGCTCTGGCGGTTGCCGCGCTGGTACGCCTTCTTTCGTGGACGCTTCGCGACGATGTGGGGGAGCGCCGTTTGTTGATTGATCGGATGAAAAAGTGCGTATCCTCCAAAACCGACGACCGTTCGGGAGTGCAATCCGCCGATCGTGACGAATCCGCCGCGGTGAAGGGCAGATCAGGCGCGGTTGCAGTTGTCGCTCGGCTCTTCTCGGAGAGGGTGCGCTTGCGCATGGTTACGGTTGCGGTTTGCGCTTTGATCATCGGTCTGTATCGGTTCTTTTCCGGCGGATTTCAATATTATGATTTCTTTGCCACGTTGTTTCTTGTGGCGGTGACGTCTGCCGCTACAATGGCGTATGCGGTTGGTCTTGAAGAGAGCGGACAAGCCCCCGTTATGCAAAAAATATCGCGCACCGTATTGTTGTTTTCAACAGTATGGGCGGCAAATCAACTTTACCAAGATCGTTTTTTGTTGGCGGTGGCGCTTGCTGTTTTCTTTACTCTGTACCTGACCGAGCGCGAGGGGATTCTTTGGGGATGCGTAACGGGCGTTGCCTGCGGGATCGGATATATGCCGCTATACGCCCCCGGTTTTTTGCCGATGGCTCCCGTCTACCTCTTCTTTCGCGAGCAGAAAAGGGCAGGGCTTGGAGTTTTGCTTTCGGTGGTTGTGTGTCACGTGTGGGCAGTTTACGTCGGCGGTGCATCGGTTTTGCTTTGGATGCTTCCCGCTTCGCTTGCAGGCGCAACGCTGTTCAGTCTTGCACAACGATTTTTTTCAAAGGAAGAAGAAGCGAGCGAACAGGATGAGGATGGGGAGTGCTTACGCCTGCGGATGGAGGGTGTGCGTCATCAGGATTCCAACGATCGTTTTCGCGGAATCTCGGAGGCTTTTTCCTCACTGTCCGAAATGTTTTATAATTTGAGCGACCGTTTTCGCCGTCCCGGAACCCTCGATCTGCGCCGCATTTGCGATGCATCGTTTGACCGTTTTTGTCCCCAATGTCCCAATCAAAGCCGATGTTGGGGACTTGAATATGCCGCAACACTCGACACGGTGAATCGTCTGATTGAAGCCTTGCACACGAGGGGAAGGGTGACGCACGCGCAGATCCCCGATGCTCTGACACGCCGATGCAAAAGCGTGGAATTGATTTTAGAGGATATTAACCGTGAGTGTGCCAAATTGACGGGTGAGCTTCTCAACAACAACCGTACCGAGATCTTTGCGATGGACTATGAATCGGCGGCAAATATCATCAACGACGCACTGGAGGAGGATGACGGAGAGTATCGTTTTGATACCGAATTGGAGCAACGTGTAGCCGATTATCTGATCGATGCAGGGGTACGGGCGAGTGGCGTAACGGTATACGGTAAGCGCCGTCGGCAGATCATGGTGCGCGGAGTGAGCGTCGATCAGGCGCGTGTGACGGTGGAAACACTACGCGCCGACTTGAGCGAGATGTGCGGAATGGAGCTTTCGCATCCCCGGTTTGAGGTCAATAGCGGAGGAGCGACCATGTCGTTGCAAGCGCGAAAGCGCATCGCCGTATTGGGGGCGCATCGCAATCTTTCCTCGGATGGCGGCATCAGTGGCGATACGGTGAATCTGTTTTCCAATAAGAAGGATTATTTTTATGCCTTGATCAGTGACGGAATGGGAGCGGGGAGAGAGGCGGCACTGACATCGGGACTTTGCTCGGTGTTCATGGAGCGGATGCTTCGCGCGGGAAACCGAGCCGGCACGTCTTTGCGAATGTTGAACAACATGATCCGCTCCCGTGGGGCAGACAGTACGCGTGAATGCTCGTCTACAGTGGATCTTTTGGAGTTGGATCTGATGACGGCGGAGGCTTGTTTCATCAAAAGCGGTGCCGCGCCGAGCTTTGTGGTGCGTGGTCAGGTGGTGCACCGTTTGCAGGCAGGCAGTGCGCCGATCGGGATCATTGGAACGTTGGATGCCGAGCACCACGATTTTAGCTTGCGAGCGGGGGATACCGTCGTGATGATCAGTGACGGGATCATGAACGACGATCCCGAATGCGAGTGGTTGATCTCCTATTTGCGCGGTGCGGGCGGCCGCCCTCCTGAGGAGATCGTTACGCGGATTTGCGACAGAGCGCACGCATCGGAGAAACGTGACGATTGTTCGGTTGTGGTATTGCGGATCACCGTAGCCGCCGAGGAGTAAACGTGAGGGGGAGCGCGAGCTCCATTATCCTTTTCAAATGTCGCAAACCGTCGAATTTCCTTGCACTTTTCGGCTTGTTTTTCAAAAAAAATGAAAAAAAGATGAAAAAAATGAGAAAAGGATATTGATTATAAGCTCACTATATGATATAATATTATTATATACACAGCTTTTTGACTTATATCCTGAAATATTGAAATATAAGGACGAAAAAAATTACCGATCGGAGGAAAAAGCTTTGCATTTTTCATTATTTTCCACCATGCCCGATATCGTTGCCAATCCTACTACCTTTACGGTTATGATCGCGGCGTTGGCGTGTATTCTCGGTGCAGAAATCGCGGGGGTTTGCATTTTGATCAGTAAAATGGTACGTGCCCGCAGAAGCAAAATAGAATCGTCATATGAGGACGGTGATCAGTCCTTCCGAAATTATTCGGTGGGCATGTTGCTTTTCCTGGGTACCATTCCGCAATCCACCTATGTCGCGCTTTCGGTTCTGGTGACCGCAACGGC
>JAZRGI010000109.1:0-6496 GCA_045644105.1 Eubacteriales bacterium
ATAAGAAAGGTGTCGGTTCTACCAAGAACGGTCGCGATAGCGAATCCAAGCGTCTTGGCATTAAGAAGTCCGATGGTCAATCCGTCGTAGCCGGCAACATCATCATCAGACAAAGAGGAACCGCTGTTTGCGCAGGCGAGAACGTTGGCGTAGGCAAGGATCACACTCTGTACGCTCTGATCGATGGCAAGGTAAAGTTTGAGCATAAGACCAGATCTCAGAAGAAGGTCAGCGTATACGCAGACTGATTCATCTGACAGATAGAACCCCGAACGGGTAAATCCGTTCGGGGTTCTTTTTTGCAGTATCGTAAGTGATGGGCGGTGTCATATTTCGGGGTCCCGATGAATAGAGAATACAAAGGGAGGCGATCATAATTGAATGTAGAAAAAACAGATCGGTACGCAACGGTGCGAGAAGGGTATCAAATTTTGTTACGGGCAGACGTTGAGGTACTGGAGCCTATAGAAAAACCGAAAATGCGCGCTTTCTACCGCGATATGGCGGAAACCTGTTTGAGGTGGGCGCAGGCTGTTTACGGAGAATCTCGTCGAAAAGAGTTCTTGTCACTTGACGGGATTCGGGAGCGATCGCAATTCGGTACACAATGCTATCGCTTGAAGATGAACGTCGTATGGGAGGACGAGGCATACGCGGCGGTGGTTTGCCAATCGTGGTTGAGCGGACAGTGGAGAGAACCGCAAAAGAGCTATCATCGGATTTCGCACGTTTGGAATCTGTCGGAGGAAAGTATTTTGCCGATTTCCGAAATTTTGCGTCGTTTTGGTATGCGAATCACAAAGGATATGCTTCCGTTTCGACCGGACGGTGTTTATCCCGACGGAAATGAGCTTGTCTTTTTTCGAAACGTGACGCAAGATATGCCTTTTTTAGAGAAACGGATCACAAGAGAATGACGATTAACATGAGTTCAAAAAAGTCAAAATGACATTGAAAAGGGCGGGAATTTAAATGAAAATACCTAAAAAATTATATGTAAACAACTTGCAATTTGTATTTTTATATGATATAATATAAAATAAGGGTATATTGGAAAATTTATCCCGGTTCCGCGTTCCGGGGCTTTTTTTGAGAGCGCGGAGCCGTAATATGACGGGAAACCACAGGAGGTTTTATGTCAAGAGAATCAATTTTAAAAATTCAGGAAACCGAGGAACTTGCCGAGCGGATTGTTGCCGAAGCGCGCACACGCGCACAGGAGATGATTGCTTCGGCGGAATCGGACGGACGTACACTTTGCGCGACTACCGAACGGGAAACGGCAGAGTCGCTTGCCGTGATGTTGGGGCAGATTCGTGAGCGCACCGTTGGAATGACGGAACGCATGAGCAACGAATGCCTTTCGGAAGTGGACGAGTTGAAGAAAAACGTTAGTCTGCGGAGAAAGATCGCGGAAAAAATTATCATCAGGGGGTTTGAGCGGAAATGCCGATAAGTACAATGAAAAAACTGACCGTCCTGTCCTATACGGCAGATACGGATGCCATTGTACGCAAGCTGATGAACCTCAAATGTGTCGAGATCCGAAATACTGCACCGAAAGATGGTCTTTTGCCATTCGATCTGATGCAATGTGACGCGCAAAAGGCAGAGGCGGAGCGAAAGATCGCCGATATCCGCCGCGCATTGCCGAGTCTGTCAAAATACACCATGCGTAAGGGGTGTATCGGACGGCGTGTTCACACAGTTGACCGTGCCGCGTTTTGCCGTGACGGCAGGGATGCGAACGCATGGCAAGCAGTGACGGATACCTTGAAGACACTCGACACGATAGATGCTTTGAACACCGAACGCGCAGATCTTGTTGCGCTCAAAGCGGCGTTGGCTCCGTGGTGGGAATACGATGCACCGTTAAACGTAGACGGATCATCAAAAACAAGGTTGATTTTGGGTTCTTATCCTGCAACGGTCGACCGATTGGCGGTTCGCCGCGAGTTGTCTGATGCAGGGGCGTATATGGAAGAGGTCAATGCAGACGGGGACGGATGTTACGTTGCGGTGACGGTATTGAAATGTGATGCCGATCAAGTGGACAAGTTGTTGGCGGCTCGCGGTTTTGTCAGGGTTTCTTTCCCGCAGATCACACAGACCGCGCGCGGTGCGTATGAGGCGGCAAGTCAACGTCTGATTGATATCGAACGTGAGTTGTTGAAGCAAGAGGATCTTTTGCGCGACTATGCGGAACTGTTGGATGACGTGGAAATTCTGTGTGATATTGAGCAGACCACCGTCAACGTCTGTCTGCAGAAGCGAAAGTTGGCGGCAACGCGCAATTGCTCCGTGTTGCAGGGGTGGATCCCCTCCACGATGGAGGAACGTGTTGCAAAAACACTCTCGGGTTTTGAGTGCGCTTGTGAGATCTCTGATCCGGGAGATGGCGAAGAGCCTCCCGTTTTGTTGAAGAATAACAAATGGGCAACCAATTTCGAGTGGGTTATCGGAATGTATTCGTATCCCAAATACGGTACCTATGATCCCTCGTTCATCATGGCGATCTTCTATTTCTTGATTTTCGGTATGATGTTTGCCGACGTTGGTTACGGCTTGTTGTTGGCAATCGGTTGCTTTGGCGGTATCAAATTGCTCAATCCCAGAGAAGGGATGCGGCGCATGATGACGATGTTCGGTTATTGCGGCATCTCCTGTATGTTGATGGGCGTTCTGTTTGGCGGTTGGTTTGGAAACCTGCCAACGGCAATCATGAACAGTTTTGTCTATCACGCAAACGGTGTTGCCGAAACCACACCGCTCGGTAGCTTTTTCTACAATGGATTGATCTTCAATCCCATCGATGCCTCTACGGGATTCCTCGTCATCGCGCTTGGAATGGGTGAAATCCATCTGATTGCGGGTATGGCGATCAATATGATCGAAACCTGTAAGAGGGGGAAGGTTGTAGAGGGAATTTGCTCTACGATTCCGTTTTGGGTGTTGTTCATCGGTATCGATCTGATGGTTCCATCGGTGTACGTTAACGTACTGATGCCGAATCCGGAGGTCGTATCGGCTGCAACCGTTGCGCTTTGCGCACAGTTAACCGAGATCGGAAAATACGTGATGTTTGCCGGTTTCGGATTGATCCTGTTCGTTACGGGTATCGGTCAGAAGAGCTTCGTGGGTTGGCTCATGAAGGGCTTGGGCGGCTTGTATTCGCTCATTAGCTTTGCATCGGATCTGTTGTCTTACTCGCGAATTTTAGCACTTGGCTTGGTTGCCGGTGTTATCGCGCAGGTCATCAACATGCTCACGGGTTTGGGCGCAACCGGGCCTGTCGGCTTTGTCTTTATGTTGATCGTCATGATTCTCGGTCACGTTTTGAATCTTGCCATCAACCTGCTTGGAACCTTTGTTCATGCGGCACGTTTGCAGTACATTGAGTTCTTTGGCAAATTTTACGAGGACGGAGGAGATCCGTTCACTCCCGCGCTCCCTGCCGAGGAATATTCCGAGGACACGGGTTGCATTACGACAGAAATCCAATAAAATTTCAATAAAATTAAAAAGGAGAATAAAACAATGGGAATTTTTGGAGAAATCATGAAGGAAGTTTTTTCGGGTAATAACCTTGCCATTCTCGGTGCTGCGTTGGCAACCGTATTGCCGGGTGTCGGCTCCGCAAAGGGCGTTAACATGGTTGCAAAGGCGACCGCAGGTCTGATCAGTGAGGATCCCAACAAGTACGGTAAGTCGATGTTGTTGCAGGCGCTTCCCATGACGCAGGGTATTTACGGAATGGTTGCTGCCTTTTTGATCATGATCGGAAGCGGAATTATGGGCGGTTCTGCCGCATTAACAACAGCGCAGGGCGCATATTATCTCTTTGCAGCTTGTCCCATTGCGTTTGGTGGTTGGTTCTCGGCGCTTAAGCAGGCAGAGGTTGCAACTGCCGGTATTTCGGTACTTGCAAAGAAGCCTGAAGCAGTAGGTAAGGCAGTTATTTCTGCATCCTTCGTTGAGCTTTACGCAATTCTTGCATTGCTGATCTCTCTGTTGCTCATCCTTTGATAACGGTAATCGTTACCGATACTTAGGAAAGGAGCAAAACCGAAATGTCTATGAACGGACTTGAAAGGATCACCGAAAAGATTCTTGCAGAGGCACGCGAGGAAGCAGATCGGATCCTTTCCTCGGCGGAAGCCGAATGTGCGCGCATCCGGGAAGAATACACCGCGCGCGCCGACGAGATCCGTACGCGGCTGTCGTCTGAGGCAGAACGTGCGGGAACCGATATGATTGCGCAGGCAAAGGCGACTGCCGCAACGCAAAAGAGGAACCTTTTGTTGGCAACCAAAAGTCAGATGATTGACGAGGTGTTTGATCTTGCATTGGCTCAAATTCGTCAACAGGAGGGTGAAAAATACGTTGAAACGCTTGCCGGATTGATCAGTGCGGCACTGATGGAACAGGTAGAAGCCGAGGAGATTAGTCGCACACTTTACGGCGAAGAGGAGGCAATGGTTTCCGAAACGTACGAAATTCTGCTCAATGCACGCGATCTGGATCGTTACGGTGAGGCAGTGATCGATGCCGTGCGCAAAAAGCTTGCTACCAAGGTTGGCAAGCCGACGCTTGATAAGTTGGTTCTTTCCCGCAAGGCGTTAAACGTTGATGGCGGTCTGGTGCTTCGTTGCGGCAATATTGAGGTCAATTGCTCGTTGTCGGTGTTGTTTTCGCAACTTCGCGAGGAGCTGGAAGCCGAGGTTAGCCATGCACTTTTTGTTACTGAAAGACAACAGTAACGGGAAGGATTTTCGCAAAAATGAATGATTATTTATATGACAGTGCCCGTGTTCGGTCGTTGGAAAAGGCATTGATCGGACGCGAAGGAATCGAGCAGTTGCTTGGTGCCCGTGACGTGAGCGAGTTGATCCTTCGCTTGAACGAAATGGGGGTTGCCTCGGTTACCGATGCCGACGGTCGATTTCTGCGCGAGGAAACGCTTCTGCAGATCATGCGCAACGCATACGGTGAATTGCATGAGGCGATCGCGGAAAACGATGAGCTTGCTCTGTGGCTTTATCCGTACGATTGCAACAACGTTAAGGCGGCGATCAAGGGATTTTTCCGAAAAATCGATCCGCGCAGTATGATGTTTGACTTCGGTACGGTTGGTGTTGACGCCGTGATCCGCATGGTGGAGGAGGCGACTTTTACGGATCTTCCGCTTTCGATGCGCGAGGCGGCAGTGCAGGCTATGGCGGCGTATGCCAAGCAACGCGATCCGCAAAGAATCGATCTATTGCTTGACCGTGCGTGCTATGCCGATATGTTGGCGGCGGCAAAGAATTCACCGTTTGCATTTGACGTTGTTACCATGAAGATCGATATGACCAATCTTTTGACGTTAGTGCGCATTTTGCGTATGCGTAGTGGGGAAGCCGGCAGAATGCTTCTTTGCGATGCGCTTATTGAGGGCGGTACACTTTCCCCTCAATCGCTTCTCTCGCTTTACGATGAGGGAGAGGACGCAACGTGGCAGAGGTTGTCGCGTAACGAACGTTACGAACGTTTGGCGCAATCGATCAACGCAACTGCGTGTTCATTGACCGACGTAGAACGTTGCATCGACAACTTTTTGATGAATCGTGTCCGTGAAGCAAAATGGATCGCATCGGGCGCGGAGGTATTGATCGGCTTTTTGTTGGCGCACGAATACGACGTAAAGAACCTGCGTATTCTGTTTGCGTCCAAGCAGGCGGGACTGCCTGTCCAAACCATTCGCGAAAGGATTCGTGAAAGCTATGTATAAAATCGCAATCATCGGAGATAGGGATACAGTTCTTGGATTTATGGCGCTTGGATTTTCCGTGCATGAGGCGGTTGATGCCGAAATGGCGGCAAAATGCTTGCAGACACTGGTAAAATCGGGTGAATATGCGGTCATCTTCCTGACCGAAAATCTTGCCATGCAGATGGAAGAGGAATTGGGGCAGTACAAGGATATGCCTTTGCCTGCCGTCATTTCGATTCCCGGTCATAGCGGATCTACCGGCTATGGAATGAATCTGATCCGAAATGCCGTGGAGCGCGCGGTTGGAGCAGATATTTTGTTTAAAGAATAGTTTTTAAACGGAAAGGTTTAAGATAAAAAGATGGTTGAAGGAAAAATACTGAAGGTATCCGGACCTCTTGTAGTTGCTGAGGGAATGCGCGAGGCGAACATGTTTGACGTGGTTCGCGTCGGTGAGAAGCGATTGATCGGAGAAATCATCGAAATGCACGGAGATCGCGCCTCAATTCAAGTATACGAGGAAACTGCGGGCATTGGTCGTGGCGACAAGGTCGTTTCCACGGGTGCGCCGCTTTCCGTGGAGCTTGGCCCCGGACTCCTGACCAATATTTATGACGGTAACCAGCGACCGCTGGAAACCATGAGAAAAAAGGTAGGCTCCAACCTCACAAGAGGTATTGACGAACCTGCTTTGGACCGTGAAAAGCTGTGGCATTTTACGCCTAACGTAAAATTCGGTGACCG
>JAZRGI010000110.1:0-2243 GCA_045644105.1 Eubacteriales bacterium
ATTTTGCGGTCATCTTTGAGGGCGGCATCAAGAACGTCCCCAAGGGGCAATCCGAGGCGGGACAGGTGTTGGGACTTACCAAACGGCAGATCTTTTTCCACGTCATCCTCATGCAGGTCATTCGTCGTATCTCGGCGCCCATGAGCAACGAGATCATCACCCTGGTCAAGGATACCGCTCTGGCACGGGCATTGAGCATTGCCGAGATCATCCTCATCGCGTATGAGAAGGTCAACAAATACGCAGTGCTTACACCGTTGCTTTACGCAGGTGTGTTCTATCTCGCCTTCAGCGGTCTTTTAACGGTTCTGTTCCACCTGTTGGAAAAGAAGATCGGCTATTACGAGGTTACTTAAGGAGAGCGCTATGAAGGAAAATAACGAATATTTGCGCGTGTGCGGTATCCGCAAGAGCTTCGGCAGCAACGAGGTGTTGCGCGGCATCGATCTGTCGCTCGGCAAGGGCGAGATCCTTTCGATCATCGGCTCTTCGGGTAGCGGAAAGACCACACTGTTGAGATGCCTTAACTTTTTGGAGATCGCCGATGAGGGAACCATTTCGATTGACGACGAGATCATCTTCGACGCCGCCGAGCTTGGCTCGAAAAAGAAGCGCCTCAAGGATGCCGAATTGAGAGAAAAACGTCTGCGTTTCGGTCTGGTGTTTCAGTCCTTCAACCTGTTTCCGCAGTATACGGTGCTTCAAAACGTCATGTTGGCACCCAAGCTTCTGGGCAAGGACAGTGTGGAGGCAATCGAAGAGAAGGCAAAGGATCTGATCGCGCGAGTCGGTCTGTCGGAAAAGGAAAACAGTTACCCCTGCCAGCTTTCGGGCGGTCAGCAACAACGTGTTTCGATCGCGCGCGCGTTGGCGCTCGATCCCGACATTCTCTGCTTTGACGAGCCGACATCATCCCTCGACCCCGAACTGACGGTGGAGGTTTTGCGCGTCACCAAGAGCTTGAAATCGCTTGGCAAGACCATGATCATCGTTACGCACGAGATGGAATTTGCACGCAACGTGTCCGACCGTATCATTTATATGCGCGACGGACTGATCGAGGAATCGGGTACCCCCGAGGAGGTTTTTGAAAACACGCAAAGCGAGCATTTGCGCCGCTTTCTTAACAGTGGCAGTATTTAATACCACAACGGATTTTGTTTGACTGGCGGGAGGGGAAACCCTCCCGTTTTTTTTGTAAGACGAACCCCTGCCACAGTGGTGGGGTTCAATATAGGCTGTGCCGATAAGCAGGAATCTAACAAGAAGTAGGAGAAAAACGTTTTTTGTGCAAAAGTCTATCTTGTGTAAAGGTGGCTTGACTTCAGTTCCGCTTGAGCGGGTATTGGGGGGCACTGTCCGCCGTCGTGAGCCGCCGATCAGGATGACACGTTAATCTTTTGTAATATAAAAGTCTGCAGATTGCATTTGGGTAACCGACTATGCAAGGTCGCGCTTTGAAATCGGCAATCTCCCTCGGTTTGTCAATTTTTCCAAAACAAAATTTTAATAAAAATACGTTTTTTGCATTTTTATGCTTGATTTTTCGGAAAAAAAGTTATATAATATATAGTATATATTTTAGTCAATTAAAACGCGACAAGGCGAAAGATTGAAAAATTGCCGGATCGCGTGCGGGAGGAAAGCATGGACACGCTTGAAAAAGCAAGATTGACCATCAATCAGATCGACGACGAAATGGCGGAATTATTCGTGCGCAGAATGGAGGCGTGTGCCTCGGTCGCGCAGTACAAAAAGGAACACGGTCTGCCGATCTTCAACGCGACACGCGAGGAGGAAGTCCTGCGCCGCGGCGAGCGACGCGTGGAGGACGAGCTTTTGCGCGGCTATTACGTCAATTTCCAGCGCGATTGCATGGCACTTTCCAAACAGTATCAACGTTACCTTTTGCAGGGAATGCGCGTTGCCTATTCGGGCACCGAGGGCGCGTTCGGTCATATTGCCGCATGCAAACTTTTCCCAACGGCGGAGCATATCGCTTACGGTGACTTTTCCGAGGCGTACCGTGCCGTTGAGAAGGGCGAATGCGACACGGTGGTTCTGCCGATGGAAAACAGCTATAACGGCGAGGTCGGACAGGTGATCGATCTGATGTTTTCGGGCAGTCTTTACGTCAACGCGGTATTGGATCTTGCCGTAACGCAGGATTTGTTGGTGATCCCGGGAACGAGAAAAGAGGAGATCAAAACGGTGATCAGCCATCCGCAGGCACTCGGACAGTG
>JAZRGI010000111.1:0-1986 GCA_045644105.1 Eubacteriales bacterium
TATACCGCGATACCTCGTCGGAAGTACGGAAAAGACCTGCTTCTTTGTCGTAAAAATAATCGGCAATGGCGCGGTTGATCGATTCGGCTTCTTGGGTATATTGCTTTGCTTCGTTTGGCATATCCAGGTAACGGCAAATCGAGGAAAGACTTTGCAGAGCGATCGAGTAGAATGCGTTGAGTGGGGCGTCGCAGACGTGCGTAGGCTTTTTGGAGGAGCCGTCCATCGTGTCCGACCACTCGTAGAAGTTCCACATCTGCTTGCCCTGCGGATTGTCGATCAATCCGTTTGCGTTCTTGCGTGCGCGAAATGCTTCCAGAATGCGGCACATTAGGGGGTAATGGGCTTTGGCAAGCGAGGTGTTGCCGCTATAGTCGATATATTCCTTGCTTTGCAACATCCACACCAATGAGAAGGAGGGAATGGTGAGAAAATCCTCCTCGGAGGGGAAGCAGAGTGTCAACATACCGTCCTTGCGCATACCGTTTGCCATCAATTCCAAGCAAGCGCGCGGAAAGTCTTTTTCGCCAAAGGCATAGTATCCGCACAACATCTGATTGCGGGAATCCATGGTGTAGAGCGCCTGCTCACGCCAGGGGCAATCCTCATAGTGTACGTGCATACAGGCATCCAACGTCCGTTGGGAAACGTAGTAGATCGTATCGCGCAGAAGATTACCGCTTTCGTATTTCTTGTAATTGAGCGGATAAGAAACCCGACGGATGCCCATGCGGTACATGGTGACGCGATCGGTGCGGAAGAAAAATTGCAGATAGCGACAACCGAGGCGGCGGAAAGTGTTGAGATAGGTGTTTCTGCCCGCATTTGTATCGATGACGCAGGTCAGATTGCGCACACCCGTGCGGCAACGTCCGTCGTGCAAATGCTCGCCCCATGCTACTTCCACGCGGCAGTTTTCTTTTACCTCAAAATCGACGTCCAGAAATCCCACTTGATTTTCACCGAGATCGAGGATACAGTAAATGCCATCGCCGTCGGTGCAGTGCAGTGTCAAAGGCGTGTCAAGCTCGCGCTCCACGCGGCCGCCGATCGTCCAAAGCTCACGTTGTGAGAGCGCCGCGCATTGCATATCCTTGCCAAGATCGTTCGTCTTTTGAACGTCATAAAAGCAACCCTGATGCACAACGACGCCAACCGCCTCATCTCCGAGCTTCAGACGCTTGATGGGACGCTCGCGGATGTCTTTGGAGAGTGAATTGACCAAAAGACTTTTTGCAAAACCCTTTCCCGTGTAGGTCTTGTGGAAGCCGTCCTCTGCACGAAGATCGCAGTGGAAGGAAAGCCCCATCTGTCCCGTCAGTTTTTTGCATTCACCCGCAACGTAGGCGGGCGAAGGGCGAGAGAGGGTGTCTTCGGAGGAATACGCCAATACCTCTTTGCCGGCGCGTACCTCAAACAGAAGTCCCGCCGCGGCACGGATGTAGCTCTGATTTTCCTCGCCGTATGACCATACGGTAAAGGTCAGATGATTGATTCCATCCAAGAGATAGGGAGAGAGATCGATAACGTCGCCGACCTTGTCGTTGGGGTAATCGGGGTATTGGGTAAACGACAACAACCGACCGTTGAGATATGCCGTATAGTCGGAATCGGCACTGACGAACAACTTGGTCTTTTTGCCCTTTGTACCCTCAAACGAGGTGGTAAAATCAGCGTATATATCCTTGCCCTCGGCGTTTTGCGCCCATATCCATTCGGCTTTTTTGGTACGAAACATTGTTGCCTTTCTCCTTGTGGTTGGATTTTGATATTTACATTATTATAACCAATCATGCGCCACCTGTCAAGGGGGGCGTTTTTGCTTTTTTGGGGGGGAAAACGTAAAAAAGAGGGACGGTGTCTCACATGGAGTAACACCGTCCCTCGCAGACTGTAGCCTGAACGATCGAGCTTCGTCAACTTTATGAAAGTTTTGGTCGAGCTTTTTCAAAAGCTCGCCCAGTGGAGGGCGCCTAGCCCTCCTCG
>JAZRGI010000112.1:0-2839 GCA_045644105.1 Eubacteriales bacterium
GTTTTGCGACGCAGACAACCGATACCGTCCTGAAAGAAAAATACGAGCAGATCGCGGCGCAACACCAACGTCATTTTGACAAGCTGTACGAAAACTTGAAGTGAGGTGAAAAAGATGGAAATGCAAACGCAGAAGATGAACGAACAACAGACGATGATGGATCTTTTATCCTCTCAAAAGTATCTGACGGGAATGTATCAATCATTTGGTAACGAGTGCGCGACACCCGGTGTCAGAGGTTGTATGTTTTCGATTTTAGAGGAGGAGCAACGCATCTCCGAGGAGATCTTTACGCAAATGAATACGCGCGGCTACTACCCTGTGGAAAAGGCAGAAGACACCAAGATCGATCAGGCAAAGCAGAAATTCGCAAGCAAAACAACGGTTTGACGCAAATGAAAGAGAGAGGGAGAACGAACATCGTTCTCCCTCTCTGTTATATCGTATCAAAGTGATATTACAAATTGCGCAAAGAGCATAACCACCGGAAGTGTTGCAGTGGAGAGCAGAGAGGTCAGTCCCACGGTCTGCGAAGCATATCCCGGTTCCAGGTCATAAAGCTCTGCCAACATGGTTATGGTTGCCGCACTCGGAACACCTGCCATTGCGGTAATCAGTAACACATAGGTATCGCTCAATCCGCAAAGCTTTGCAAGCAGGCAGGTTGCAATCGGAAAGGCGATCAGTTTGATAAAGGAATGAAGATAGAGCTTTCCGTTGGAAAACATTTTCCCAAGAGAGATCGTGGCAAGCAACGCACCCGTGATCAATACCGATATAGGGGTGCAAAGACTTCCGAGATAGGCAAGGAAGCTTGCAAGCGCGCTCCCAACGGCTGCGGGCAACGGAAGATAGGGTTTTGTGAGATAGAGCAAAACGCCTATCATACAAGGAATCGTGCCGTAATTGAGAAACGCCTTTTTCGGTGTCATCTTGATATCTTCTCTGCCGCGACCGAGGATCATGATTCCCCATATCCACAGAAACAGGTGGAAGCTGATAACGTAGAATGCTCCCATAAAGCTGCCCATTCCTTCTCCCAACGTATCGTTAAAGAGTGAATCGAGAATGGGAAACCCGATAAATCCGCAGTTGGCAAAAATGACAGAAAACTCAAAGATCTTGTTCTCGTCGCACTTTTTCATGGGCTTGCAGATCAAAAACGCAGACAAGGACAGGAAGAGGTGCATGGCAAAGCCGATCAGTACGACCTTCCATGCGATATTCAGGTTCTTCGGTGTGTTCTCTGCGTTGTAAAGTGCGGAGATGATCATCATCGGTTGTCCCACCGATATGATCAGACGCGAAAGCGCTTTGGAGGAGTCGTTATTGATAATGTTGATTTTTCTGCATATGTATCCGCATACCATCAACAAAAAGAGGGTACCGATGATTGAGAGCAGGGCAATGATATTCATTTTCCCCTTATCCCTCCCATTCGTCCAACTTTTGTCGGATCTTTTTCATATCCTCCAGCATTTCTTCTTTCTTGCGGGGATCGCGCAAAAGAGCTGCGGGATGATAGACGGCGGTCATCAGATAATTCCCTTTTTCAAACCAGGTGCCGTGCTCCTTGGTGATTTTAAAATCGGGCTTGATGAGGCGCATTGCCGAGATGCGGCCAAGACAGACAATGATCTTGGGACGAATCAGTTTGACCTGTTCGCGCAAATAGTCGATGCAGGCATCCTCCTCTTCGGGGAGCGGATCGCGGTTTTTGGGCGGACGGCATTTGAGAATGTTGGCAATATAGACGTCCTTACGGTCGATGTCTACCGCATAAAGAAATTTGTCCAGAAGTTGTCCCGCTCTGCCAACGAATGGAACTCCGGTGGCATCCTCCTGCTCTCCCGGTGCTTCGCCTACAAACATCAGGTCGGCATTTGGGTTTCCTGTGCCGAATACGAGTTTGTTTCGTGTTGCGCCAAGCGAACATTTTTGACAGGATTCGCAAATTTGTTTGAGTTGTTCCATTGCTTAAAACTCCTTTACGGGCATGGTTTTCATTCCGTACCGATCGGCAACAGGTCCTTCGCAGATCAGTTCGTAGCAACCCGAACGAAGGGTATGCAAAAGTTGTTCGGGGGTTGTGATGGGGATATCGGTGATGATTCCTCCCGACACAATGGGAGAATCGGGGTAGATGTTTCCGTGAAAATCGGTGCCTGACGTTCGGATCAAGCCGTATCGCTTTGCCCAGATATTGGCAATGTCAAGCCGTGCTTCGTGTCCGGGTGTCGGTGTACCGTTAAAGACTTCCATTCCGTCCAAAAAATCCGGGTTGACGATCGTCATGGCATTGCGGAAGGGATGTGCCTGAACCATCAACGCACCGCTTTCGCGTACGACGGCATAAATTTCCGACACCTTCAACAGGTGAAGATTTTTATGCGTGCGCAAAAAATCCTCGTCAATACCGTAGATCAGATAGTCGTTACAATTTTCAAAATTATGGATCTCGGCACCCGCCAGGACGTTGAGGCGACCTTTTGCGTATTCACGCATTTCGTAAATAGGCGCGAGATACCGTTCAATGTTTTCCTCCCACGTGCTGCCGTCGGTAAAATTGTAGGCAACGTAGTGGTTGGTTAGAACGATAGAAGAATATCCTGCCTCGATATAGCGATCGGCAACTTCGATAGGGTTCATTTTTGCGCAAAGGCTAATGCCCGAAGTGTGTGCGTGTAACTCGGTTTTAAACTGTGCGTTTTCCATGTGTTTTCCTTATTTGTATGCGGATTTCAGATACCGTCGCGCTCTGCAACGGGACCACCGCAGATCAACGAGTAGCCACCGCTTTTCAACGTTTCGGTCAATTGTTCCATAGAGGTGATGGGGG
>JAZRGI010000113.1:0-3201 GCA_045644105.1 Eubacteriales bacterium
AAGATACGTCAAAGAGGACATCTGCACAGGATGTGGCGCTTGTGTAGAAAAGTGCCCCATGAAGAAGATACCCAACGAATTCAATTTGGGTATGGATAACCGTACAGCAATATATATTCCTTTTGCGCAGGCTGTACCGAAGGTTGCAACCATCGATCCCAATGCTTGTAATATGCTCAAGAACGGCAAGTGTGGCATATGCTCCAAGGTTTGCGCGGCAGGTGCCATCGATTACACCCAGAAGGACGAGATCATTGAAGAAAAATACGGAGCGATCGTCGTTGCCACCGGATTCAATCCGATCAGTATGGAAAAGTTCGACGAGTTCGCTTACAACCAATCCAAGGATGTCATCACTTCGCTCGAGTTTGAGCGTCTGACGAATGCGGCAGGTCCCTCTGCCGGAAAGTTGGTTCGCCCCTCCGACGGAAAGCATCCTCACACCATCGTTTTCGTACAGTGTGTCGGCTCCCGTTGCGAATCCTGCGCCGAGAAGGGTAAGGAATACTGTTCCAAGATCTGTTGTATGTATACCGCAAAGCACGCAATGTTGACGCGTGACAAATATCCGGACACCGAGGTTTACGTATTCTACATTGACGTTAGAACCCCCGGTAAGAACTTTGACGAGTTCTATCGCCGCGCAGTTGAGGAATACGGTGTCAAATACGTTAAGGGTATGGTCGGTAAGATCGTTCCCGAGGGCGACAAGCTCAAGGTTCAGGCATCCGACCTGATCGCAAATAAGCAACTGCACATCGATGCCGACCTCGTTGTTTTGGCGGCGGCAATCGAGCCGGATAAGTCTGCACGTCCTCTTGCCACCATGTTGACGGCAAGCATGGATACCAATGATTTCTTCACCGAGGCACATCCCAAGCTTCGTCCCGTAGAAAGACCCACGGCAGGCGTATTCCTTTCGGGTGCTTGCCAGGGACCAAAAGATATTCCCGAAACCGTATCTCAGGCAGGCGCGGCGGCATCTAAAGTCATCGGTCTGCTTGCAAAGGATAAGCTCACCGGTAATCCCTGTGTTGCAAGTTCCAACGAGGTGATGTGTAACGGATGCTCCAGTTGTGAGAGAGTATGTCCTTACGGTGCAATTTCTTACATCGATAAAGAATTCCGTATGCCTGACAGAACCACCAAGATCCGTCGCGTAGCATCTGTCAATCCCGCAGTTTGTCAGGGTTGCGGTGCTTGTACCGTTGCTTGTCCTTCGGGTGCTATGGATCTGAACGGATTTAAGAACAATCAAATTATGGCGGAGGTTGACGCAATATGCAAGTAAAAGAATATAAGCCCTTGATAGTTGCGTTCTGCTGCAACTGGTGCTCTTATGCGGGCGCTGACCTTGCGGGAAACAACCGTCTTGCCTACCCTGCAGACGTTAAGATTATCCGAGTTCCCTGCTCTTGCAGAGTCAACCCAATGTTTATCCTCCGTGCCTTCCAAAGAGGTGCCGACGGTGTTATCATTTGCGGTTGCCATCCCGGCGACTGCCACTATACTTCGGGTAACTATTACACTCGCCGCCGTATGGCAGCCCTCTTCTCGATGCTTGATTTCCTCGGTATCGAGAGAGAAAGAACTCGCGTTGAGTGGGTTTCCGCCGCAGAGGGCGCAAAATTTGCCGCAACCATGAACGACTTCGCACAGAAGGTAGCGGCTCTTGGAGAAAATAAGAGATTGGAGGATTTGAGATGCAAAAAATAACTCGCGAACAGTTGATCAATAAAGCCTCCGAGCTTCTTTCAAACGGTACCGTCACCGCCGTTCTCGGTTGGGGCGCGGGTGAATTCGGCTATGACGTAACACCCACCGTTTTTAAAACGGCAGAGGAACTGCAGGCAGGATTCGTTTTCAACGATTTCTGCGGCGCAAACTTCTCCAAATATCTTGTTGCTAAAACGCAGAAGACAGAGGGCAAGATCCTTGTATTCCTCAAGCCCTGCGACACCTACAGCTTTAATCAACTTCTGACCGAGCATCGCTTTGACCGCGAAAAGGTCTATGCAGTCGGTATTCCCTGCGAGGGGATGGCTGATGTTGCTAAAGTCAAAGCCATCTGTGGCGAGGGGATTTCCTCTATCGATGCAAACGGCGATCAGATCGTGGTTAACACGCTCTACGCCGATGCACCGATTGTAATCGATTCAAAAGACGTGCTTGCCGAGCGTTGCATCAACTGCAAGAGCAAAAAGCACGTAGCCTACGACGAGCTTCTCGGCGAGGACGGCGACGTCATCGAGTCTGGTAGATTTGACGAGATCGCACGTCTTGAGGCAATGACGCCCGACGAAAGATTCGCATTCTGGCAGAATGAGCTCTCCAAGTGCATCCGTTGCAACGCCTGCCGCGATGCTTGCCCTGCCTGCACCTGCGAAAAGTGCGTCTTTGACAACCCCAACTCGGGTGTGGAAAACAAATCCCCCGCCAATAGCTTTGAAGAAAAGATGTTCCACATCATCAGAGCTTTCCACGTTGCCGGTCGTTGCACCGACTGCGGCGAATGCTCCAGAGTTTGTCCTCAAAACATTCCTCTCCACCTCCTTAACCGTAAGTTCATCAAGGATATCAACGAATTTTACGGCGAGTACCAGGCAGGTGCCGAGGTTGGCTCCAGAGCACCCCTCGTTGACTATACCACCGAGGATCTTGAGCCGAGCGAGGTTTTTGACAGGAGGAATGAAAATGCTTAAGTGTTCTCTTGATAAAATTCAAAACCTGTTTGCCGCCATCGCAAAGGACGCCAAGCTTTACTTGCCGGTTGACAATGCCGACGGCAGTGCCACCTATAGCGAGTGGAGCGAGGGCGTTGCATGGTCACAAGCACTGAACACCACCAAAAGCCCCAAAGATTTCTTCTTCCCTCAAACCGAAAACCTTATGGAATTCAAGATGGAAGGGAAGACCATCGAGGTCATCGATACCCGTTCCGAGACGGAGGATTTCGTGATCTTCGGCGTTCGTGCCTGCGACGTGCGCTCCTTCTCCATTCTCGACAAGGTGTTCCTTGTTGATCCCGTTGATACCTATTACAAAAATCGCCGTGAGCACGCCACCATCATTTCGTGGGCCTGCTCTCCCGAATGGATGCGTGAGACCTGCTTCTGCCATACCTTCGGTAGCGATTGTGCCGATCCCGACGGCGATATCGGCGCTTGGTTTGACACGGAATTCTTCTATCTCGAGGCCAAG
>JAZRGI010000114.1:0-7140 GCA_045644105.1 Eubacteriales bacterium
CTTCGTCGTTAAAATATCCGGTAACGTGGGCATAAAGTAAGGACTTATCGCCCTCTATCAGATAGACCAACGCCCCGTCCACCGCCATGTGTCTTGCAGGCAACGGCGTGACGCGATATCCTTCAAGCTCCACCGATTCAAACGCCTTAAGCACCGTCAGCTCGGTGTTGCGCGGCGTATTTCCAATCGCCGTACAGACGGCTTCGGAGCCAAAAATCTTTAGCACCGGAACGCGCATATCGTGAGCAAAGGCACCGCCTCTGGTGTGCAGATCCATTGGGTAAAGATGATCGGTATGCGGATGTGTTACAAGCAAATATTGGATGCGATCTCCCTGTATACCGTTTTGCAAAAAGTGAGTATAGGTATCGGCTGGAAAATCCAACAGTAAATCGTCATTGATCAGCGCTTGTGAGCGTGTGCGAATATTTTTTCCACCAAGCCGTCGGGCTTCTATACAGTATGGGCAGTTGCAAAATATTGCGGGCATACCCTCGGCAGCCGCTGTCCCCAAGTAAGTCAGCTTCAAGATCAAGCGCCTCCCTTTATATAGTCTGTCATTGACGAGCCGCTCTCCAGCACTGCCATGATCATATACAAGCGCGGAATGTGGAAAGGACCTTTAAAAAGATTGCCCTTGAGGGTATGCGAAACACTGTTGTCATAATGCAAATATCCATACCACTCGCCATTTTTGTGATCGACAAAGAATCTCTCGCAATACGCCTCGGTATCCTTCCAAAGCTTGCGGTATTTTTCATCTCCGAAGAGATCATAGGCAAGACGTGCTGCAATGATGGTTTCGCATTGCGGCCACCAAAGCTTCATGTCCCACTCGAGTGCTACGGGCGGTTTTCCCTGCACGTCGGTAAAAGCAATCATGCCACCGTGCTTCTGATCCCAACCAAGCGGAAGTGTGATATCAATAATACGCCGTCCCGCTTCGATCGCCTCCCGATTGCCTACGAGCATTCCCTCCAGCATCACGAACCACGCCGCCTCCATGGAGTGTCCGGGATTGACGGTGCGGCCTGTGGGACTGTCGATCATCTGCCCGTCGGCGGACACCGACTCCAGCAATGCTTTCTCTGTCAGATATCCTCCGTGGAGGATATCGTTCAAACAATCCGAAGCGATCTTGTGGTAGCGCTCGGCATACTCGGTGTCGATGGCTCGCATGGTTTGTGCGGTGGAAAGAATGATCATGGACGGGCAAAGCGACTTGGCATTGCAGGTTTCGGGATCAAACTTCGGCTCCATCGCGCGTTTGCCCGTGTAACACTCGTAAGCCACCTCAAAATAGTTTCTTGCGCGTGTTAAGGCTTCCTTGTCGCCGCTTGCACGATAATACTCGGCACAACCGATTGCCGCAAAGGTTTCGGAATAATAATATCTTCTTTTTCTCGTGCATCTGCCGTCCTCGGTGACACTGAAAAACATTCTGCCGTCACGGTCGGTGCATTTGGGAAGAAAATTATAAATGCATTTTGCCGCGTTCAGATATTTCTCATTTTTATTTATCACGTTGTACGCCTTGGAAAACGTCCATAATGCCCTGCCCTGAAACCACACGCTTTTCTCGGTTCCGTAGATTTCACCAGCCTCATCCAGATTGGTAAAGATACCTCCGTGTTTCCAATCGATCGCATGATCCAACCAAAACGGAAGAATATCTTCTGTCAATTGCTTTTTGTAGTCTATCATACCGTTCTCCTTTAAAAATATCTTTTACGATCTTATTTTCTCCACCTGCTCCATAAATTGCAGTCCCATCAGGATCTCTCCCACGGTCCAACCCGTCTCTATGCAACAAGGTGCCCAACCCACGTCGTGCGGAACTCCGTGACTCTCCCAATTTTCAATGTCAAACGCGCGCGTCCACGCGCCGTCAAGCAACTTATCATCACTGTAGATCTGGCAGGAAAGCAGGAAGGATGAAATATCGCACCATGCTTTATAAAACCTTTCCTCGCCTGTTGCCAAATACGCGTAAGCATAGCCCAAGGGCAGCCAATTGTTGGAGTACAGAAGATCAACCACAGGATCGCCGTTGTTGGCAAGCAAAGCGCACTCGCCCGTGTGATTGCGCGAGCAACACGCCTTGTATCCCGTATCCCATTCGGGAACGGCACCACATTCCTGCCTGTGTGCATCGAGATAAGACATCACACGGCAAATCCATTCATAATGCTCCTGCTTGCCCGTAATGTCGTAAAGCACGGCAAGCGGAAACAGCAAGCGACAGTTTTCCTCGGTTTCGCTGGTTTCACGGTTGGTGTCGGGATAAATGAACATCAGGTGTCCAAGCCCGCGCTCGGCAACCTCAAGATAGCGTTTGTCACCGCCTGCGCGATACGCAAGGAGCAATACCGCATGATAGTATGCGTTATAATGCGCTCTGGGAACCCAGCCCGGCTGTAAAAGCTTTTCACGCATAGCCTGATTCATCTTGATAATATCGGTGCGCGGAGCGCGGATTCCATCGGCTCCCGTTGTAGCAACCAAAAAATCAAGTGCTTGACATATCTCGTCAAAATGAGGCACCGTGCCGTCAACGTGTTGGCGAAGCAAAAGCCCTAACATCGCACGCGCAACGTCATCAGCATAGCACACCTCCCACGCAAGCTCGGTCCAACGGACCATTCCCTTGTATTCGCCATCCTTAACTTGGAGATAGTCAAAAATAAAATCAAACATCTGCTCTCCCATAAGGCGCATTTTCTCATCATGCAAAAGCAGTCCTCGGAGCATAAATGCACCTGCGGTCTCTCCGGTACAGTCGGCACGTACCTGTGTACGCCTCGTCTGCAGACCGTTTCTTGCACTAACGTGGTGCGAAAAGCCCTCCTGAACGCCGCCTCTGCCGTTATCGTTGAGCATTTGTGCGTTATCAAACCACTTCAATCCGCGCGCAACGGCTTCCTTGACGTCCGCCGCCTCATTCACCCGCTGCTTCTGATATCGGCAAACCGGTGCTTCAAAACAGACGGCAATCTCATCGCCCGCAAGAAAACGAATAATAAAGCCGATCAATGCCTCAAAGCTGCGCCGCGGAGCAAGACGAGCGCGACGGAAATTGCACAAACGAAAACCGCACACCATCAGATTTTGCTCGCACCACATCGCACAAAGTCCCTTTTGATAGTCTTCTTCGCTCATTTCAATATGCGAATGTGCGCAAACGTAATCATGATAGGTCAATATCGGATACGCCCTTGTATTTCTGCAGGCATATCGAATACAATCATTTTCATGTCCGTCCAGCACGTCTCCCGCCGTAAGACCGGGGATCGAAAGTGCCCGATCATCAAACACCAAGCGATGGTGCGTGGTGTGAAGCGTATAATCAAGATAAGCACTTGCTATGGAAAGCACAAACTCACAAAAAACCGGCTTGCCCTGTGCGCGAAAGGCTTCTACACACATGCGCAAGGGCGGATTCAGCGTCATTCCGTCTTTCGTGCTTCCGCCAAGGATGCACAGGGCGTCATAGGCGTCTAATTCAAAGGAACGAATGTCAGACGGCATTACCGTAACTGCTTGGCAAGAGCTTTGCAAAAGATTTCCAAGATCGGTTTCACCATCACAAATCAGTAATATCCGATTCATAATCCCCTCCTTATACAAAGCTTACGTAGCTTCGCAGGGCGACGTTCTTCATCAGTTCCTTCAGATCGGTATTGCAATCCCAAAGCATCTCCCCGTAAAGGGCTACGGGATACATGATGGCATCCTCAAACAAGCCGTCCTCCACAAGTGCAAAGATCGAAAGATCACCCTTTTTCATCTCACACATTTTGGTGACCATCTCCTGTGCCATGTCGGCATTGGCGATCCAACCGGTTTGAATATAACGCCATTGGCGAGAGCGACCGTGCAGGCGGTTGCTTCGCATCTTCTCGGAACTGACGCCAATGCATTGCGAACCGTCCAGATGGCGAAATTTTCTCCAATCCAGCGTCACATATCCTTTGGTGACCACACCAAAGTGATCGTCCTTGCCTCTGAGGTTTGCGATCTTTCCGATGAATTCTTTGGTATCCTCAAAGCCCTCGGTCTCTCTTGGAAGGTAGGCAAACGGAAAGGCTCCGCAATCCTCCCAAACGATCTGTATTCTCGGATCGACCGTACGGATAAACTCCAGACGGTTGTTGACCGACGTGGCGTGAAGTCCGAATTGGATCTTCAAATCGGGATATTTTTCGTAAAACATTGCAGAGGTGTAGTTGACGAACCTTGCCGCCGCCTCGGCAACCAACACGCCGCCAATATTGTCCACCTTACGCTCGGTAAAGGTTTGGAAATAGATGCCATCGGCACCCGAATCGGCGTACTGTGTTTCATACGTTTGGAAGATCCGACACGACTCCTTCTCGGGATGGTGAATATCAAAGGACTCCAACGCCGCAACATCCCAAAGCCAAGCAAATCCCCAATACACCTTGATGTTGCAGGAGTGCGCGTATGCCACGATCTCCTTTGCATTGATGGGGGCAAAATCATTCCAGATGATAACACCGTTCATCTTCAACTTCATCATATTGCGAAGATAGGCGCGATAGTCGTATATGACGTGTCCCCATGTCCAAAGACCGCGCTCACGAACCGTGGGCGCAGAGGTATATTCAAATACGGGAAGCTCATCCTGTCCAAACAGATCCACCCAATCCTCATTGGCACCGGTATGTCCCTTTTCGCTATGCTCAAACTTGATGACGTACTTGTGATAAAAATCCAATACGCCGTAAAGCGCGCCCGCATCGTCGTAGCCCTCAATGATGACGGTATCATCCTTGACACGAAGCGTGTAGGACTCGGCTACCGCAAGCGAATGCACCGAGTGTGCCTGCAAATAGGGGTGATTTTGGCGCGTTCCCACATAAATACGGCGGTAATCCTCTCCCAGACCTTCTGCCTGACCGTATGCCACGCAGATCGGATATTCGGCAATATAATCCAACAAAAGCGCGGACAGCTCCTCGACGGCTCTTTTTTTCAGGTCGTTTTCAAGACAACCGTATACAATTGCAACTTTTTTCATTCAAATTCTCCTTTTCGGTTGACAAACGTAGATTTCTCATTTATAATTGTACTGTATTTTCAATGGATTTTCTATAACTGATTTGCAGAAATTTATAACTGTATTGACATAAGAGGTATTGATGTATAAAGACGAGTATAAAAAAAACTACAAAACCATCCCCTTTGCCATCCACAAGACCTACAAAAACTGCAGCGGGGGCAGTGTCATTGCGCACCAACACCGCGAGGTGGAATTGATTGCCCTGACCGAGGGGCGGGTTGATTTTTATATTGAAACACAGTGCTACTCCATGCAGTGCGGTGACGTGTTGGTGATCCCTCCCTATGCCATTCACCGTGCGGAGATTCCCTCTGACAGTGTTACCGCCTACAAGTGTATCTGCTTTGACATTGACCTGTTGTGGGACAAGGACCTGCGCACAGGATTGCTTGAGCATACGGTAATGCTTGATTCTCTGATTTCTCACGATACGCCTTATGCCAAGCATCTGCAGGACTACGTCAATGCAGGGTGTGATGCCTACGAAGGGCAAAAAAGCGGATGGGAAATGGAAGCAATTGGTAGTATGCATCTGTTTTTTGGAATTCTGAAGCAGAACGATCGATTTTCCCACAATGCCTCCCCTCATTCCGCACATAGCTTTGCGCAAACGACAATCGACTATATTGCAAAACACTATGCAACCCCCATCACCTCCACCACAACGGCGGTTGCTCTATACATGAACAACAGTTATTTTTGCCGTTTGTTTAAAAAGGTGTTTGGTTGTTGCTTTTCGGATTACGTCCTCGCATACCGCTTGGAAAAAGCAAAAACCATGCTCGACCACACCCAACTATCGATTACAGAGATCGCCTTTCAATGCGGCTTTAACGGTTGCAGTTATTTCGGAAAGAGCTTTCGCCGGCGATTTGGACGCTCGCCTCTGGCTTATCGAAAGAGCACACTTGTCGGTTGAGGCGATCCTGCCCGCATCTCAAAAAAGATCGATTCCCGCTTTGTTCGCAGGAACCGATCTTTTTTGCTTTATCCAATTCGATCTCCGTAATCCTTTGCACACCTTTTGAGTCCTTCCCCGACATCGGAAAAAATCACGCCGTGGCGTCTTGCCTTTTCGCAATTCATCCACAGGTTGTGTCGCGCGGGGGCATCGTCAACGCGAATATTCTTGCCGATATGTGCCAAGAACTCCTTTGTGATCTCGTACATACTCTTGTCAGTTTCACTTCCAAAGTTGTATGCCCCTCCCGGCAGACGGATGACCTGCTCCATATTTTCCACCACCTCTTTGACGTAGGTGATGCCGCGATATTGGCAGGAGCTGAAGGCAACCGACTCGCCTGCATTGAGGATATTCATAAAATAATTGGGCTTTTTCAGATAATAGTCATACATCCACTCGGCGCGCAACATCACGGCATTGGGATCGATCGAAAGGACACGCTCCTCCATTTCCAGCTTGTGCGCGGCATACACGTTTGCCGGCTTGACCGTATCCTCGGTATAGGGGCCATCCTCCTCGGTTCCGCTATAGACCTGATCCGAACTGAAGCAAATGAGTTTTCTCCCCCTTGCAGCCCGCGCAAGGTAGACGGGGATCTGCACGTTGGCAAAATAAGACGCCTCGGGATCGGCTTGACAGGTCCCGATATCGGCAATGGCTGCGGTATGGACGATGGTATCGGCACCGCTCGCCTCGACCAATCGTCTTACCTCCTCTTCGGTCGCGCCCCGCAAGGACGGGCAAGCAATCGCGTCTTGACACAGTTCCATGATCTTTTCACCGACAAAGCCGGTGGCACCGGTAACAAGCATCATTCTCCACTACCCCCATTCAAAAATCGTCTTTCCTGTTTTTTACAAGTCCATTATAACACAAAATCGGCAGAGAAGCAATATCTCTGCCGATTTTTCGGTATTATTTCAGAACGAATAGCCCTCTACGCTATAGTAGGACATATTGACCTGACGAACGTCCAGACGTCCGAAGCAAGCGCAGATCGGAACGTTGCTCTTTACCCAAACAGTGTACTGCTCGGAAACGCCCAACTGCAAGCCCTTGTCGCCAAGAGGCTTATCCATGCGAACGCAGGTGG
>JAZRGI010000115.1:0-1560 GCA_045644105.1 Eubacteriales bacterium
ATAAGCTTGGATATTTTGATTGATTAATAGAAAAGGGGTGCGAAAAGCCGATGGCTTTCCGCGCTCCTTTTTAATAGGAAGTTTTGGTCAAGCTTTTTCAAAAGCTTGCGGGGTGGAGGGCGCGAAGCCCTCCTTGCCGTCCGCAGACGGCGAAGCTCCCTTTACGGCGTTCTCTTTTGCAAGCTTTTCTCTTGCGCCTCCTTCATGCAAGAGAAAAGCGGCTAAGGCGTTTGCACTAAATAACAAGTCGTGTCCCTTTTTCAATGATAAAACAGAAAAAAGCGCGGAATCTACATTACTTTCCGCGCTTTTTTCTGTTTTTACGGATTACTCGTAATCCTCAATTCTCCATTCCTCTTTCCAATCTACGTAAGCCATCTCACCGTCAAAACGGATCGGCAACCATACGTACTCGGCAAGAGAAGTGTTCCAGACGTGGCGCAAGCCGTGCTTTGCAAGTTCTGCCTTCATCTCGTCCATCTTGCCCGCCTTGCGCAATGCGCGAATGCCAAGCATCTGCTCATAGGTCAGGCAGTTGTAGCTTGGCAACCAACGGTCGGCACACGCGATATACAGATCTTTCTTACCCGGCACCTTGAAAATGCTGGAGATCTGCGAATGGTAAGAGGTGTGCGTTTCGTCGTCGGGATGCGGATTGCCAAGCACGGTGTAGGGGCCGTGATAGGCGTCGGCAATGGCAACCTCGGAGGGGTTGGGATAGTAGCCGGAGGTACCACTGGTAATCAGATAATGCTTGCCGTTTCTCTCGCAGTGCGCGGTCGCCTCACGAACGTAGGGCGTTCCCTCGGGATGCGGGAAGTGAACGGTGTATGTTCCGTTGACGTCGGTATAATCGTCGGTCAACTCTGCGCAAATGGTTTCGCAGTGCACGCGCTCAAAATAGTAGTACGCCTTCTTGGTTTCGGGATCCACCACCAGGTCAAAGTCGCCCGCATTCATGCCAAGCGGTTGAAGACGGGGGTTAACAACGGTGTAAGGGCCGAGGATATGATCGGCAGTCAAAACCGTTTCGGTCTGTGTCCAACCGTCACCCTCCATGATCTTGAGCCAACAAACGTACTTTTTAGTCTTCTCGTTATAAATAATATGGGGACGATCCATCTTGGAGGTAGGATGCAAAGAAGGAACCTTGCCCTCAAGATCGGGCTCAATGATCAGTCCCATGTCTTCCCAATTGTAGAGATCGGTAGAACGGTAGCAACGAACGCCCCAATGCCAGATATCGTCCTCACCGGTGGTCTTTTCCTTGTTCTCGCCGTAAAAATAGTAGTAGCCGTCAACGTACATCACCGAGCCGCCGTGCGCGTGAATGCGCTTGCCCTCGGTATCCAACCACGGTTGTCCGTTTTTAATACAATTCTGCATAGTCAAACCTCTTTCGTATCAATTTGAAATAAGCATTCAAGTCGCTTTCTCTTATTATACTAAAAACGACGGCAAATGTCAACCTTATTTTAAAAAAGCAGTAGTCTTTCCGCTCAACCGTCTTTTCGATAACGGTTTGGCGTGGTTTTGGTGTGATAACGGAAGAACTTGATG
>JAZRGI010000116.1:0-14591 GCA_045644105.1 Eubacteriales bacterium
CCATATCGGGATCCAGAACGAGAAGAGCAAACGCAAGTACCGTCAGTAACAAATAGGTCAGATACAGTACGATGGCGGTCTGCCGCATTTTTGGAACCAATTTACCAACAGTAGGCCCGGGGCTTTCTGCCCGCAACAGATGCATGGTAAAGCCTTCGTTCTTGCCACTGACAGGGATCAAGGCGAGCAGGAATACCAAAACGCCCATTCCGCCCAACCAGTTGCTAAAGCTTCGCCAATAGAGTACCGCGCGTGAAAGCGACTCCACGTCGGACACCACGGAGGAGCCGGTGGTGGTAAAGCCCGACACCATTTCAAAAAGTGCGTCGATAAAGCGCGGGATCTCGCCCGAAAGAAAGAACGGCAGACATCCGAGCAAACTGATCATAATCCAGCTGACACCAACGCAAACCAAGCCCTCTTTTGCAAAGAAATGCTTTTGCGCGCCGCGCGAGAATATCGCGAGTGTTACGGCAAGCACCAAAAGAATAGCGATGCTGACAACAAACGCGCGTGTCGTTACAACGGTTCCGTCAAGGTAGCTGATCCCCAAAGCGGGAAGCATGAAGAAAGCCTCCACCGCAAGGATCAGAGCAAGGAGCCGCGATAGCATTTTATAGTTCATAAGGTCAGAACCCTTTCGTCACAAAATTTCGTTTGCTCAGAAAGCAAAAATATCGTCAAACTGATGCACCGCAGTGTCGCCGCAGGCAACTACAACCACCGTGTCGCCGGGGCCGTAGGTAGAATCTCCGTTGGGAATTTGCGTTTTCGCGCCATGCGAAATACCCACCAAAAGAACGTTCTTTTTCAGTTTGATCTGCTTGAGGGGAACGTCGCAGAAGGGCGTGTCTGCCTCAATACGGAATTCCATCGCCTCGGCTTGTCCGTCGGCAATCGAGTGCATGGTAATGGCGGCACCGTTCTTATTTTGCATAGAACGAACGTAACGCACAATGTTGTTACAAGAGGAACGGTGAGGCGAGATCACACTGCCAAGCGGCAACTGTCCCGTCATTTCCGATTCGTCAAGATATTCCAGCTTGGTAATGGTTTGAGGAAGCTCACGGCTATGACCGTAAAGTGATATCACCATGTTCAACTCATCGTTGGAGGTCAGAGCAACCAGAGCATCCGCCGTAGCAACGCCTTCGCTTTCCAGAAGAGTTTGCTCACGGGCGTCACCGCAAATCACGTTTACAAACGGGAACTCGGCGGACAGCTCCTTGCAACGATCCTCGTCAGACTCGATGACGGTAACCTCCATCGAACTTTCACGCAAAAGCTCGGCAAGATAGTAGGTAACGGTTCCGCCGCCCGCAATCAACACACGGCGCGCCTTATGCGTCACAATGCCGAGGTTCTTCAACAGTCGGGCAAGATTGCTGGCGGTTGCAGTTACAAAGACACGGTCTCCTTTCTGCAGGGTAAACCGACCGTCGGGAATAATGGCATTTCCGTCACGCAGAACCGTACAGATCAGAACGCGGCATTTTACGGTGTTGTAAAGAGTAGCAAGTGACACGTCACAGAGCTTGCTCTCGGCGTCAACGCGGATTTCCGCGATCTCCAAACGTCCCTTTGCAAAGGAATCACGCTTGAGGAAACCGGGGAATTTCAACAGACGGTCGATTTCCACCGCCGCCTGTTGCTCGGGATTAAACGCCATCGAAAGTGCAAAGGCATCACGCATCAAATACGCCTGCTCGGCGTATTCGGGATTGCGAATGCGAGCAATGGTATGCAATTTGGGATTGACGACGTGCGCCGTCATACAACAAAGAAGATTCAATTCATCGCTGCCGGTACAGGCGATCAGAAGATCTGCCTTTTCAACGCCTGCCTGACGCAGGATCTGCATGGAGGCACAGTTTCCCTGCACCGCCATAACGTCATATCGTTCCATTCCCGACTCCAGAACCCTGGAATCCGAGTCGACAAGCGTCAAATCATTTCCTTCCGCAGATAGCAGTTTCGCAAGTGTCTGCCCAACGCTGCCGCAGCCCGCGACCAATATTTTCAAATCGATCCCTCACAATCTGTTCAAATACTGATATTATTGTACCACAGAAGAGCGTTTTTGTCAATCTTTTTTCATCACGGCAAAATATGACAAGAAAACCGCCCCCCCTGCAAAGGCGAACAAACCTGCCCCCAAAGGTCAGACACCTTTGAGGGCATAGCAATTGGGAACACTTCCCTATTCAAAATCAGAACAAACCGGTAATCTTTCCATCCTCATCCACGTCGATCTTCTCTGCGGCAGGAACCTTGGGAAGACCGGGCATGGTCATGATATCACCGGTCAGAGCAACGACAAAGCCCGCACCTGCGCTAATCTTGACGTTGCGCACCGTTACGGTAAAGCCATAGGGAGCACCAAGCTTGGTAGGATCGTCCGAGAAACTATACTGCGTCTTTGCCATACATACGGGACATTTGTCAAAGCCAAGAGCGGTCAATTGTGCGATCTGCTTCTTAGCCGCAGGCAGGAAGGAAACACCGTCACCGCCGTAGACCTTTTTCACGATCGCCTCAATCTTCTCTTCAATGGTTCCGTCCAATTCATAAGAGAAGGTAAATTCGCCCTTCTCCTCCTCGCAAAGACGAACCACCTCGCGTGCCAGATCCTCGCCGCCTTTTCCGCCTTCTGCCCATACGTTGGAGAGAACGACGTTAACACCAAGCTCACGGCATCTGCGAATGATCTCGTCGATCTCGGCATCGGTATCGGTCGGGAAACGGTTAACCGCTACCACCGCCGGAAGCTTATATACGTTGCGAATATTGGAAACGTGACGCAGCAGGTTGGGAAGACCCTTGCCGAGTGCTTCCAGATTTTCTGTAGCGAGATCGGTCTTTGCAACACCACCATGCATCTTGAGCGCACGAACCGTTGCAACGACGACAACGGCAGAGGGGGTAAGTCCTGCCATACGGCACTTGATGTCAAGGAATTTCTCGGCACCGAGATCGGCACCAAAGCCCGCCTCGGTAATGGCATAATCGCCAAGCTTCATCGCCATACGGGTAGCGATGACCGAGTTGCAACCGTGTGCAATGTTTGCAAAGGGGCCGCCGTGTACGAATGCGGGAGTTCCCTCCAAAGTCTGTACCAAATTGGGCTTGAGAGCATCCTTCAGAAGTGCCGCCATCGCACCTACCGCACCAAGTTGACCGGCAGTAACCGGCTTTTCATCATAAGTGTAGGCAACCACGATGCGAGAAAGACGCTCTTTCAGATCGGTGATCGAGCTTGCAAGGCAGAATACCGCCATGATTTCAGAGGCAACGGTAATGTCGTAGCCATCCTCACGCGGTACACCGTTGACACGACCGCCCAAGCCGTCGGTCACAAAGCGGAGCTGACGGTCGTTCATGTCCACACAACGCTTCCAGGTGATGCGTCGGGGATCGATGTTGAGCGCGTTCCCTTGATAAATGTGGTTGTCCAGCATTGCCGCCAGAAGATTGTTTGCCGCGCCAATGGCGTGGAAATCTCCGGTAAAGTGCAGGTTGATATCCTCCATCGGAACCACTTGTGCCCATCCGCCGCCTGCGGCGCCGCCCTTGACACCGAATACGGGGCCGAGAGAAGGCCCACGAAGTGCAACCCCAACGTTTTTGCCGATGCGCTTCATACCGTCGGCAAGACCGATGGTGGTAGTGGTCTTTCCTTCACCCGCGGGTGTGGGAGTGATTGCGGTAACAAGGATCAGCTTGCCGTCCTTACGGTTGCTTTCCTTGAGCAAGGAATAATCCACCTTCGCCTTGTACTTACCGTACTGCTCCAGGTACTTGTCGTCAACTCCTGCGTTTTTTGCAATCTCGACGATCGGCTTCATTTCAACCGATTGTGCAATTTGAATATCCGTCATCATAATGGGTAACGCCCTCCAAACATCAGATATTTGATATGCTATAATGATATCACATTTTTTTCGGTTTGTCTATAGTTTTTTATTTTATAATCTCAAAAAAAGTGCAAAAACAAAAAACGAGGCATTATTTTTCTTCCAAAGCCAAAGCCTTGCCCAATCCGAATCACTTCTCATAAGGACCGAAAAAAATTATCAAAAATATTTTTCAAAAAGGGGTTGACAAACAAAAGAAAAAGTAGTATAATATGCAAGTACGAAAAAAACGTACCCTTGCGGCGTTAGCTCAGCTGGATAGAGTGTTTGGCTACGAACCAAAAGGTCAGGGGTTCGAGTCCCTTACGCCGCGCCACAAAAGAGGCATCATTGCAAGCAATGATGCCTCTTTTGTCGTGTGGTGTAACGGTTTTGAGAAGCACTGCCGAATCGCGCAAACCGATCTTCCCCATTTTTGCAAAATGATATACGCGATTACAACGCGACGCTTGCGGCGCGTTTGGGTTCTGATCCCTTACGCCGCGCCAAAATACGGGTATGGAATTACTCGGATCGCCAAAATACCGCCTGCATACTTCAAATGTAATTTTTTTGACCACTTGACTTTTTGCTCCGCCTGTGATACAATGAGGGTTAGAAAAAAGCACTCTGCGAGAGAATCGAAAGGAGTTAAAATTTATGATGCTTGCAACAGTTTTGCGATATGCGGATTTGAAAAACGGAAACGTCTGGGATAAGCATTACATGATCGGGAATGCTTACCGCTTGATTGGCGAGAAGCTCGGTGTCGGTGTCCTTGCCATTATGTCGGAAGCGGCAATTGACGAGGCGGTGACACTCTGTGACGGCTTCCTGCTCCCCGGCTCTGCCATCAATATTGACCCCACCTATTGGGGCAGAGATCCCTTTGACCCCCCGGAGCTTATAGACGAGTACGCCTTTGATCGCAAGGTCATTGATGCCTTTGTCAAGGCAGGAAAACCGATCTTCGGTATCTGTGGCGGAATTCAGGGACTGAACGTCTATTTCGGCGGCTCACTCAAACGGGTGGGCGGCGTGGACGCTCACCGAAACGGTGAATCCCGCGCCCATGAAATCAACGTTGAAAAGGATTCCTTCGTGTACGATGTATTCGGTACCGAGCGTGCTCGCGTCAACAGTCATCACAACTGGACGCTTGACCGTGTTGCCACCAACCTTCGCGTGGTCGCCCGCACCGATGACGGCGTGATAGAGGCGGTTGAGGATCGTGAGAGGCGTATTTATGCCACCCAATGGCACCCCGAGCTGTCAATGGACCTTCTTGCTCCCGAGATCGAGCAAAATTTCTTTAGGAACTTTCTTCGCAGGTGCGAGGAATATAAAAGCAAATAAACAATAAGTCATAAAAATGATATGTCCCCAAAAAGTCGAATCGAAAGGAGTTAAAATTTATGATGCTTGCAACAATTTTGCGATATGCGGATTTAAAAAAAGGAAACGTCTGGGATAAGCATTACATGATTGGAAACGCATACCGCTTGATCGGTGAGAAGCTCGGTGTCGGCGTCCTTGCCATTCTGTCGGAAGCGGCAATCGACGAGGTGGTAACGCTCTGTGACGGCTTCCTGCTCCCCGGTTTTTCCATCGCTATTGACCCCACCTATTGGGGCGGAAAGCCCTTTGATCCCCCCGAGCCTATAGACGAGTACGCCTTTGACCGCAAGGTCATTGATGCCTTTATCAAGGCAGGAAAACCGATCTTCGGTATCTGTGGCGGAATGCAGGCTCTTAACGTCTATTTCGGCGGTTCGCTTAAGCTGGTGGACAGCGTGGACGCTCACCGAAACGGTGAATCCCGCGCCCATGAGATCAACGTTGAGAAGGATTCCTTCGTGTACGAGGTATTCGGCGCCGAGCGCGTCCGTGTCAACAGTCATCACATTCGGACGCTTGACCGTGTTGCTCCCAACCTTCGCGTAGTTGCCACCACCGATGACGGCGTGATAGAGGCTGTCGAGGATCGTGAGAGGCGCATTTACGCCACCCAATGGCACCCCGAGCTTTCAATGGATCTTCTCGCCCCCGAGATCGTGCAAAATTTCTTTAGGAATTTTCTTCGTAGGTGCGTGGAATGTAAAAACAAATAAGCAATGAAACATAAAAACGATATGCCCCCAAAAGCCCGTTGCTTTTGAGGGGCATATTTTTTGATGGCAAAAGTCCAACCAAAGTTATCACGTGTCCTGCAGTTATATCATCAGGCTCAAAAATTCCAACCATCATAGAAAACGTAGAACAACTGTTACAAACGTCCGTTTTTACATACCCTATTCCACCGTCGATTCCTCCTTCGTATTACAAGCGCATCTCCCCCTCTCTATGGTGTAAAGCCATTATAATCGGCAGAAAAAACAATATTTTTGCCAAAAAAAGACAATCTCTCTTATCTCGAAACTCTCAAATCAATTGTTTTTTCGATCCAATACAACGCGTTGATGCCATACCGCAACGCTCCACCGGATCAAAGCCTTTTAGATACCGAAGGATCCGGTCTTTTTTGTTTTTTCGCCCTCGGCATCAATCGCGTGAATATTCACTTTTTGCAATATATGCAATATAAAAGACAGTTTTCGCAATTTACATTGCAAAAAAAATCCTTTATAATATAATATTGAAGTCATAAATTTTTAATAAAAACAAATTTATGAAGGAAAACGTTTCATTTTTGGAGGACAATATGAAAGGCGGAAAAACTTATATTTGGATGAATCTTCTCGGTTTTGACCGTGACGATTCCGACCGCGGCGTAGAAAGATTTATGGATCAGACGGGATTTGTGCCGGACGGCGTTTTTGCGTTGATGTGCAACTCCGACTTTTTCCACCAGCACAAGGGCATGGACGAGGAATACGTGCTTCCGCCCGACAACTGCGCTTATTGGGGCGTTCCGAGAAACGCCGAACGCGAGCGTCAACCCTGGACCAATCATGACTTCAGAACGCTTACCAAAAATCTTGCCGACAAGGGGATCAATACCTATGCAAGCATTTTCGGAAGCTATCTTGGCAGTAATTTCCACAGAGAATGGATCGAGGATCACCCGGAGATCCGCCGCCACGGTGTCAACGGCGCACCCGGTCGTTCGGGACTCTTTGCACTGAAGCGCTTTGTTGACGGCACCTACTATGAGGATTTCTTTATTGACAAGGTTTGTCAAACGCTTACCGACTACGGTCTGAAGGGAGTTCACCTTGCCGACGGTTTCTGCCCTCCCTCCGGCGGTATGATGTACAACATCGATTACTCCACCGACTTTGTCGACCAGTTCCTCACCCACACCGGTATCACCCTGCCCGCCGATCTGATGGCAACCATGGGTGACGACACTGCAGCCGCCGAGCAGGCAAGAGCTGCATACATCTATCAGAATCTCCGCGTCGAGTGGATCGAATTCAATGCATGGCGTTGGGAAACCTTCTTCAAGAAGCTCTCCGCAAGACTCCACGCCATCGATAAGGAACTGTACGTATTGGGTATGTACTGCACCGATCCCTTTGAAACACTCTACTGCCTCGGCGTTGACCTTCGCCGCATCGTAAGCGCAGGCGTCGATTGCGTTACCGCAAACATTCTGCCCGCAAGTTGCTTTGTTGCCGGAAAAGATGACCGTGCCGATTTCTTCCACAAATATATGGCAATCACCTCCACCACGGCGGCACACCTGCCCGAAGGAGAGCTTGTATCCATGCTCGGTCTGCAGGATGCAACCGAGGAATGGAGCATGATGCACCACGCACCGACACGCCATGAACGCGACCTTTACAGTATGATGGCTTATCACAAGATCGACGCCAACGGTCCCTCGCGTGCCCTTGACGGTTACTTCCTCTGCCTTGGTGACGGTATCCCGAGAGAGGACTGGAACTGGGAGCGCACTCGCCTGGAGACGGCAATGACGGCAGAAGCAAAAGAGGTCGTTTCTCCCGTTATGCTTTGGTCGGAGGCGGCACACAAGGCAATGCTCCCCGCCTTTATCGAAACCCGCAGATGGACGCCTCACAAGCATTTTTACGAGTTCTCCAAGGCAGGCACCATGTGCGCCGCTACGGTAATGGTAGAGGGCTTGTCGAAGCACAAGGGCGCGGTTCTCGTTCCCAACATCGATCTGCTCCCCGAGGATGAACGCAAGACCGTCCTCGCATACACAGGCAAGATGCTTTGCACCGCGTCGGCAGACTTTGATCTTTCCGCAAACGGCATTATCCCCACCTATGAGATCGTCGATCGCTTCAGTAGCTACCCGTTGCGCGCTTTCGTCCTGGGCGGCGAGATTTCCGATGAGATCAAAGACACGGTTGAGGCAATGATCGCGGTAGACGACAACACCGAAAATCTGCCCGCAGACGTTAAGACCGTCCAGGAATTCGACTACGTTTTGTCCGATACATTGGTATTCTCGAAGGTCAATACGGGCTTTGTCAACGCAATGGCGCTTCTCTTGAAGAAGATCGCCGATATGCCCTTTGACATCGACAAGCCGGCTATCGTCCTCAAGCAGAAGGACGGCGCATACCGCGTATATCTCTATAACGACAGCGACATCAAGTATCATCGCGCATTCGTAAAATCTGAGATCGAGTTTAAGGAATCCAAAACCGTGACACACTTCCCCATCCTGCCCCCCCGTTGGATCGCAGAGGCATCGGGACAATTGCATCATGCTTATAAGGACGGAGAAAAACCGGTCATGAAAAATTTTGAGATTAAGATCCAACCCGCCGGAGTCACCATCGTCGATCTCTATCCGCAGGACTAATCCCCTCATCATAACAAATTGAAAGGATCGGGAATATTACTATGTACGTAGGTCAGTTAAACAATATTAAAAGTCTTGTCTTTACTCATAAGGGAACCGACGTTCCCTTCCCCCCCGCTTCAACCGAGGAAGGCATCGGTTCTTGGGGATGGAGATACGCATACCACAACCCCATCGATGCCAACTACACTCTGGAGTGCGAATCTTTTATCGGTGCGGTCGGCGTTGATATCACCGAGAATTCGGTAACCCGCATTGAGGTTTTGGTGAACGGCGAGATGGCAGGCGTCTACAGTGCCGAAACCGGAAAGCGTATCGGCGGTTGCCTTGACATTCCGGTCGGAAAAGTCGGAACACGCGTCACTGTCAGATTCTACACCGATCTGCGTGACCTGACGCTAAACAACGTCGAGATTCTCGGCGCACACGACGACGGAAATCCGTTGATCTGGCCGACACCGAAGTCGGTAGAATATCTTGACGGATCGGTCAAGATCAAGGACGTTATCTCCAAAAACGGCGATCCGGACGAGCTTTACGCCGCTCAATTTCTCAAGGAAAGACTCACCGAAACCTATGGAGATTGGCAGGCTTCCCGCGGTACCGTCATCGTCTTTGATAAAAAGGCATCCAAATCCTACGACGGCGAGCGTTATACCGTAAAAACGGTAAAGGGTAAGATTACCGTCAGTGCAAAAACGCGTCTGACGCTGCTTTACGGTGCAGACACGGTTCTGCAGATGACCGATGCAAAAAAGAGTGTGCGCCGCTTCAACTGCGACGATAAGCCCTCCAAGCCCTTCCGCGGCTTCCATGCGGGACTTCCCAGACTCGATCAGTTTGAGTTTATGAGAAGACTTTTCCGCTACATTCTCGTCCCCATGCGTTACAACACGTTGTTCGTTCAGGTATCCGCCTGCATGAGATATGACAAGCACCCTGAGATCACGGTGGCATGGCAAAAAACCATTGAAGGCTACCGTGCGGGACTTCTTCCCACCCCTCCCCACATTTTCATGTTGGCAATGGGTGACATTCTTGAGAAAGAGGACGTTTTGCGTTACGTCGGCTTCGCAAGAGAATTGGGATTTGAGATCGTTCCCGAGGTGCAGAGTCTTGGACACGTTCAGTACATCACCCTGGCGCATCCCGAACTTGCCGAGATCGAGGAACAGGAGGTAACCGTAGACGATACTCGTACCGAAGACGAGCGTCCCGCAACCGAGTACCACCACTGCTACTGCCCCTCGATGCAGGAATCCTATGACCTCATCTTCGACATCATCGACGAGGTCGTTGACCTCATCAAGCCCGAACGCTACGTTCATATCGGCCACGACGAGATCTATCAGATCGGTATTTGCAAGCGTTGCAGAGAGAGAGATCCCGCCGACATTTTGGCAGAGCACGTCAACCGTCTGCACGATCACATTGCAGAAAAGGGACTCGGCACCATGATGTGGGCAGATATGCTGCAACCGCCTCCGGCAAGAAAATTCCCCACCTACCCCGCAATCGACAAGATCGCCAAGGACGTTATTCTTCTCGACTTCGTGTGGTACTTCAACATCCCGCTTGACATTGAGGACAACCTTTTAGCAAAGGGCTTCAACGTTGCCATCGGAAACCTCTATTCTTCTCACTTCCCGCGCTACCGCTCGCGTATGTTGAAAAAAGGCATGATCGGCGGTCAGATCTCGACCTGGCTTGAGAACAATGAGAACGAATACGGCAACAACGGTAAGCTTTGGGACACCATGTTCCTCTCGGAAATGCTCTGGAATACCGAAAATTACGATGCGAGAAATCGCAGAACTTATACCCACATCCTGGCAACCAATCACCTCGCAAAAACGCGCGATCTGATCCACGGAAAGAATCATCCCGCAGGCTACCGCGCAACTGCCTTCAAGCTTCCCAAAGCGACTCCCGCCCCCGAAGCATTGCGCGCAATCGCCCCCAAAGCAATTGTGCTTGACGGTGAGGAGATCACGGTTGGAACGGCTTACGAGCGTCTGGTATTTGAGCATGCCACCATCCACTCAGCACCGAGAATCGTCTGGGTTCCGATCGAAAAGATCGGTGACTACGTCGTCACTTATGCCGACGGCACTACCGTAGAGATTCCCGTAAAATACGCCGAGAACATCATGGCTTATAAGACCGCATATGCCGATCCCATGCCGCAGGAATTCTACCGCCACAACGGCTACGTCGGTACCTGGTTCTGCGATCCCGCATATCAGGGAAAGACCGTCGCAGGTGAGGATCTGACGGTTGGTGGCTTTGTATGGGAAAATCCCAATCCCGAAAAGGTGATCACCTCTATCTCCTACCGTCCTATCGAGAACGATTATTGCGGATTGATCCTCGCAGGTATCAAGGGCTTGAACCGCAAGTAAGAAAAATTCAAAGCAAAATGAAATCCGAAGAATAAACTAAAAAACGTGTACGGTGTGCCCAAGCATACCGTACACGTTTTTTTCGTACCAAACACTTATATTCGATCAATAAAAAGTAGCAACCTCTTGCGCGGGAGCAACGGCAAATTCGGTGCCACTGACGTAAAGAACCGGTCCCTGTCCACGATAGAGCTTGTGCTTTTCCACCTTCAAGGTTCCCGTCAGGGTTACCCAATCTCTGGTGTTGAGCGTGGTCGGTTTTGCAAAAACGCAGACCAGCGGATGAAAGGCAATATCGTCGGCACAACAGGTCATCACGTGTCTGCCCGCCAGAATGTTGGCTCCGTCACGCGCGATCAAGCCCTTGAACTTTACCGTCTTGCCATTATATTTTCCCATATCCTCGGACAGATCACGGTAAAAGACGGCATAATCCTCGTCGTTGATGGCAATCACGGGCGCATCCACGTCAAAGGGCAACGGGTCCTCAATTTCATCATATTCCACGTGTCCGTCGGGATAATCGTAGGTGATCGCCGTACGACGCGAAATGCCGCGCACCACCTTGTGAACGGCTTCTTTATCGATATTTTCGGGGGTACGGTTGAGTACGATCATTTCGCAATTGATCAGCTTATCCACCATCAATTGGCGCATATTGGTGTTGTAGGAGAGAAAGGTGTTGGCGTCGGCAAACATCATCTCCTGATAGATCACCCAATTTTCGGGCATATTCTCGTAAAGCGTGTTAAGCATCCACATACCGTTGTATTCGATGATAATACGGTCAATGCGGTGCTTCTGCGACAGTGCGGTCAGATTTTCGGCAGTCAGATCATCCTCACTGTCAATGGTTTCAAGATAGACGTTCTGTCCGTAAAAACGCGACACGTCCAACTCATCAACGCCTTCCTCACACTGAATGATCAATGTTTTTTCACCCGAATTGAATTTTTTGTCCTCCATGGACTCCTGAATAATGTGGGTTTTTCCACCCTCCAGAAAGCCGGTAAAAAGGTATACGGGAATTCTCGATGCCATATATACCTCCTATTATGCAAGCTCAACGCCAAACAATTCCGCCAGAGCAGTTTTGTTCAATTTGGAGCCGATGACACAAAGTCTGCCGGTGATTGCCGCCGAACCGTTGCGTACGTCGGCTTCTCCGGGGATATAGTCAAAGTGGATCCAATTGCCATCGTTGGCGGCAACAATTCCTTTGGCACGCAATACAATGCCGTATTTCGATTCCTCCGGAAGCGCATCCAGAATACCCTTCAATTCCGCACTGTCAAAGTGTTTTGCCGTTTCCACGCCCCAACTGACAAACACGTCGTCAGCATGATGGTGGTGATGGTGATGCTCGCCATGGTGATGGCAACAACAATCGGGATCATCGCACTCGTCCTCATCGTGGTGATGATGGTGGTGATGATGCTCCTCACCTTCCTCGTCGTGATGGTGGTGGCAACAACAATCGGGATCGTCGCACTCGTCCTCATCGTGGTGATGATGGTGGTGCGTCGACTTTGCCAATCTTGCAAGCTCCTCCTCAATGGTATCTCTGCGCTCCATTGCCGAAAGCAACTGCTTGCCGTCCAATTGCTCCCAGGGGGTGGTAACGATGGTTGCCGTAGGATTGTGCGCACGCAACAGTGCAACGGCTTCCTCGATTTTAGCATCGTTGACACCTTGCGTATGGGAAAGCACAATGCAACCCGCATTCTCGATCTGGTCGTTAAAGAACTCGCCAAAGTTCTTCATATACATCTTGCATTTTTTGACGTCTGCCACGGTGGTAAAGCCATTGAGAAAAACCTCTCCCGAGGAAACGCCCTGAACCGCACGAATGATGTCGGAAAGCTTACCGACACCCGAAGGCTCGATCAGAATGCGATCGGGACGGTATTCGTCAAGCACCTTCTTCAATGCCTTTCCAAAGTCACCTACCAAAGAACAACAGATGCAACCACTGTTCATTTCGGTCACTTCGATACCGGCGTCCTGCATAAAACCGCCGTCAATGCCGATCTCACCGAATTCATTCTCGATCAGAACCAACTTTTCGCCGCAATAGGCTTCTGCCAAAAGCTTTTTGATAAGCGTTGTCTTACCGGCACCCAAAAAACCGGAAAAAATATCAATTTTCGTCATGTTTCATTCACTTCCCTAAAAGAAATATTTATAAATGTTGAGATATATTATACTCCAAAAAAAGCCGAAAGTCAACCGTCGGAAAGGAAAAAACTTTTCAGTTCTCCTCCCCTGTCACCGCGGTACGCCGCATCCGTCGGCGGATCAAAAGATAAACGACGGTTGCGATCAAAGGGAAAAGCATACCGACAAGCATTCCGAATTTCATACCAAGCTGATCGGGAGAAAGCCCCCATGCGCTCGCATACTCACATAAATACGCCGACGAGGATACCGCATCGGTGATAACGCCCACCATTTGAGGACCAACCGATGCACCGAGATCGCCGCCCGCCGCCATCATCGCATAGAGAAAGACACCTCCCATTGGCAGACAGTCCGTCGCCGCGATCAGGCTTCCCGGCCACATCATCGCCGTGCAAAGTCCCGTCATGGCACAGGCGATCAATCCGATCACGGGATGGGTTGTCAGTGCCGCGATCGCATAGCATAGCGTGGCGGCAATCCCACTGACAAGCAATACCGACGAAATATTCCTTCCGTATTTTGCATACAACGTCCGTCCAAGTCCAAGCATCACCGAAAACATGGCAACGCCAAACAGATCACCCCAAAGCTTTGGAATCTCCAATGCGCGCTCAAGATATCCCGAGCACCACTGCGCCATGATACACTCCGCCGCACCGCCAAAGAAGATCGCGGCAACACATAGCCAGAGGCCGCCCTTCCGCAGAAAGCCCAATACACCCGAAACCCTTTCGGGCGTCAGAAGTATCGGGATTTCGGCTCCGAAAAACATCGAGGCCGCAAGCAAGGGGATCAAACAGAACAGGAGCGATAGCCAATGCCAGTTTTCCTTGCCGAAGCACCAAAGAAATAAGGTTCCGATCAGCACGACCGCCACAACACCCCACGCATAAACAGAGTGGAGCTTACTCATTTCGCGATCGGAATTTTCACTCGGAATCGCCGCGATTACGGGACTGATCAAAACTTCCGCCAAACCGCTCGAGGCGGCAAAGATAACGGTTCCCGCGACGATTCCGACGTACGCCGATGCGGGAGCTAACGTGGGATAGAGCGCGTAAATCAATAAGCCCACCACCGCCAACACCGGCGTCAGTTTCACGGTTCGCGGAATGTTGAAGCGATGAGAAAAGAAGGAGAAAATCAGATCCACCGTCAACTGCGTGGAGAAATTGATCAAAACCAATAACCCCAACTGCGTGTATGAGAAACCGTAAAGCGAGCGAAAAGTCAAAAACAGAAGCGGCGACAGATTGCCGACGACCGACATGGTAACGTTGGTTGCATAACACGCCGCTTTCACGCGCTGATAGTTTGGTTGCATTTGAAGCACCC
>JAZRGI010000117.1:0-3588 GCA_045644105.1 Eubacteriales bacterium
GTTTTGCGCTCTTTTCTTCGGTGGTTCCCACCTCAATCACGTCGCGGATGCCCTTGACAACGGTCTTGGGAATAATGCCCTGCTCACGGTTGTACGCGTCCTGAATGTCGCGGCGGCACTTCGTTTCGGTGATGGCGCCGCGCATCGATCGTGTCATGCCGTCGGCATACATAATGTCCTTGCCCTCCGCGTTACGGGCGGCACGACCGACGGTCTGTATCAACGATCGCTCGGCACGCAAAAAGCCCTCCTTGTCGGCATCGAGAATGGCAACCAGCGACACCTCGGGAATATCCAATCCCTCACGCAAAAGGTTGATACCGACCAACACGTCAAACTCACCGAGTCGCAAATCGCGGATGATCTCCATGCGCTCCAGGGTATCGACGTTAAAGTGAATATAGCGGACGCGGATACCGTTGTTCTCAAAATATTCGGTCAGATCCTCCGCCATCTTTTTGGTGAGCGTTGTCACCAGAACACGTTCGTTTTTGGCGGCACGGATGCGGATCTCACCCATCAGGTCGTCGACCTGCCCCTCAATGGGACGCACCTCGATCTCGGGATCGAGAAGCCCCGTGGGACGGATGATCTGCTCTACCACGCCCTCGGTGTGCGTTTCCTCGTACTCTCCCGGTGTCGCACTGACAAAGACCAATTGGTGGATGCTTTCCTCAAACTCCTCAAAATAGAGGGGACGGTTGTCGTATGCCGACGGAAGGCGGAAGCCGTAGTCGATCAGGTTCTTTTTTCTTGCCGTATCGCCGCCGCTCATGCCGCGCACCTGCGGAATGGTGACGTGCGATTCGTCGACGAACATGATATAATCCTCCGGAAAATAATCGAGCAACGTAAACGGCGTAGAGCCGGCAGGTCTGCCCGAAAGCACCCGCGAGTAGTTCTCGACACCCGAACAGAAGCCGATCTCGCGCAACATCTCCAGGTCATAGCGCACGCGCTCGCGGATGCGTTGTGCCTCAATGAGCTTGCCTTCCGCCTCAAACTCCTGCGCTCTTATCACCATTTCCTTCTCGATCTCGTGAAGTGCCGCCTCGCGTTTCTCGTCCGAAACGGCGTAGTGGGTGGCGGGATAGATCGCCGCATAGGTGAGGTGGCGTTTCAATTCTCCGGTCACGACGTTGATCTCGGAGATACGGTCGATCTCGTCACCGAAGAACTCCACGCGCAAGGCACTGTCGTTGGCGTTTGCGGGGATGATCTCCACCGTGTCGCCGTTGACACGGAAGCAATCACGCGTCAGTGACATATCGTTGCGGTTGTAGCTGTTTGCCACAAGCTTGCGGATAAAGACGTCGCGGCTCATCTGCGAGCCTTGACGGATCGCCAACACAAGTCCCTGATATTCCGACGGATCTCCGAGCGAATAGATGCAGGATACCGATGCCACGATGATGACGTCACGCCGTTCAAAAAGCGCGCTTGTGGCACTGTGGCGCAGGCGGTCGATCTCGTCGTTGATCAGTGCATCCTTCTCGATATACATATCCTTGCCGGGGATGTACGCCTCGGGTTGATAGTAGTCGTAATAAGAAACGAAATACTCCACGGCGGCATCGGGAAAGAACTCCCGCATCTCGGAGCAGACCTGCGCCGCAAGCGTTTTATTCGGTTCAAGGATCAGCGTCGGTCGGTTGACGCGCTCAATAACGTTTGCCATCGTGAAGGTCTTACCCGAACCCGTAACGCCGAGCAAGGTTTGCATCTTCTTTCCGCTCTCGATGCCCGCCGTCAGCCGCGCGATCGCCTCGGGTTGATCTCCCGTCGGGCGGTATTCACTTTTGAGTACGAAGCGATCGAAACCCATACGTCCTCCCTAAAAAGCAGATTGTCGAAGGCACCTCCGAACGCGGTTGCGCCAACGCACATACGTAAATAGTATAACACAATTTCGCCGATAAGTAAAGCACACGCGGCAAAAAAGTTTTTGAAAAGATTTTTGAAAACCTATGGAAATCTGATTCAAAATGTGTTATAATATATAAATAATTGTGATAAATACGTTTTACCCCGCGAAAGGATAGAGAAAATGTCCTCTGTTATCGAAAAAATCGAAGAATATACCCTTCCCGCCATTGCTCTGCGCGGCATTGTGGCGTTTCCGCAGATCGTCATCAATTTTGATCTGACCGATCCCGAATCACTCCAAGCCATTGACGCGGCACGCAGGAACGGTAACCATATATTTCTGACCGCATTCACCGAAGTTGCCGCCGCACAAAGAGAGGCGGGCAACATCCCCTTCCACCGCATCGGTACGGTTGCGAAAATCAAACAACAGATCCGCGGTCCCGAAGGAAGTATGCGCATCGTCGCAGTCGGCGTTTCGCGTGCGTCGGTACGCCACTACCGCACCACCGAGGAGGGATTTGCCGAAGCCGATCTGCTTTGCAAGACGGTAACCCTCTCCGACAACGGCGGTGTACGCGGAGCCGCTTACCATCAGGAGATCATGAAGCTGATGGAAAAAAGCGCGCGTCTGTTGCACAACGAATCCGAAAAAATGGTCAAGGCAATTCGACAGATCGAAGATCTCTCGCTTCTGTGCGATGCCATCGCCGCAAACGTTCTGATCAACAAGGAGGATCGTCTTTCGATTCTCGAATGCTACGATCCCATCCGCCGCGCCGAGGTACTGCTTGACATTCTGGAGGCAGATACGGCGGTGTTGGAGGAAGGCAAGATCATCCATCACCGTGTCAACGCGCGCATCAACCGCCACCAACGCGAGTTCTATATGCGCGAACAGATCAAGATCCTGCAGGAAGAGCTTGGAGAAACGAGTGACGTAGACGAGTTTGCCGAGCGGATTGAGGCGGCAAAGCTTCCCCGTGAGGTAGAAGAAAAGCTGCTCAAAGAAAACGAGCGTCTTGCAAAGGTTCCCTTCGGCTCTGCCGAGGCAACCGTTCTTGCCAATTACATCGACGTCTGTCTTGACATTCCCTGGAACGACGCCACACGCGACCGCGTCAGTTTTTCGGCGGTGCAACGCGTGCTTGATGCCGACCATTACGGTCTTGAAAAGGTGAAGGAGCGCATCGTCGAATACATCGCCGTCAAGCAGCTCAACCCCGAACTGCGCAATCAGATCATCTGTCTTGTCGGCCCTCCCGGCGTGGGTAAGACCTCGATCGCATCGTCGATCGCCCGCGCCATGAACCGCAAATACGTCCGCATCTCGCTTGGCGGTGTGCGTGACGAAGCCGACATCCGCGGTCACCGCAAGACCTACATCGGAGCCATGCCCGGACGCATCATCAACGCACTGACGCAGGCAAAGGTTCGCAATCCGCTCATTCTGCTCGACGAGATCGATAAGATGTCACGCGATGCGCACGGAGATCCCACCTCGGCAATGCTTGAGGTTCTGGACGGTGAGCAGAACAAGTCGTTCCGCGATCACTTTGTGGAGCTTCCCTACGATCTGTCCGACTGTATGTTTATCGCAACCGCGAATTCTCTTGAATATATTCCGCGTCCCCTTCTTGTCCGTATGGAGATCATTGAGCTTGGCATCTACACCAAGCGCGAAAAGCTTGCCATTGCCAAAGAGCATCTGATCGCCAAGCA
>JAZRGI010000118.1:0-5412 GCA_045644105.1 Eubacteriales bacterium
CCGCTCGCTACAATGAGTTCCTCGGCATGAATATTCCCACCGAGGAAATGATTGCAACTCTGACCGGTCTTGGTTGTCGCATTGAGGACGAAAAGATCTACGTTCCCTCCTTCCGTGCCGATCTCGGTTGCATGAACGACATTGCCGAAGAGGTCTGCCGTATTTACGGATACGACAAGATCGAGGCTTCCGCAATGAACGCAGAAACCACGCTTGGCGGCAGAACCGACAGACAGCAATTTGAGGTCGACACCGAAAATGCTTTGGTTGGCATGGGACTTTCGCAGATCCACACATTCTCCTTTATCAGTCCCAAATATTACGACAAAATTCGTATGCCGGAAAATAGTGACCTGCGCAGATCGGTTGTCATCACCAATCCTTTGGGAGAAGACACCAGTGTTATGCGTACCACCGCGCTTCCCTCTATGATGGAAGTTCTTGCCCGTAACAACAACTTCAACAACGAGGAAGTCCGTCTGTTTGAGATTGCAACCACCTATCATCCGAAGGCAAGCGCAAGTGAGCTTCCCGATGAGATTCGCGTTTTGGCAATCGGTGCCTACGGAAATACCGATTTCTATGCGCTCAAGGGTGTTTGCGAAAACGTCCTGAAGCTTGCGGGCATCAAGAATGCCACCTTTACCGCTTGCACCGATCACGTTTCCTATCATCCGGGCAGATGTGCAAAGATCCTTGCCGAGAACGGAACGGTTTTGGGTATCTTCGGTCAGGCACATCCTCTGATGGCAGAAAACTACGGTATGAGCATTCCCGTATTTGTTGCCGAGCTTGCGTTTGACACGATCTACGCGGTTGCAAACACCAAAAAAGCATACCGTCCCTTGCCGAAATATCCCGCTACAACCCGCGATTTCTCCTTTGTCTGCGACGAGGATATGGAAGTTGGCGCAATTGAGGGTGTTATGGCAAAAGCCGGCGGCAAGCTTGTTGAAAACGTTGCCCTCTTTGATATCTATCGCGGACCTCAAGTCGGCGAAAACAAAAAGTCTGTATCTCTGCGCGTAACTCTTCGCGCATCCGACCGTACCTTGACGGTTGAGGAAGCAGACAAGGTTAGCAAAAAGATCCTCAACGACCTCAAATTCAAAATGGGGTTGGAACTCAGAGGCTAATAAAAGAAGCGAGATCTTCCAATCGGAAGATCTCGCTTCTTTGTTATAAAATTGCCATTTTCGAATTGGCGTGCAGAATCTTGCATTCTCCGTCAATCTTAATATACAAATCAAGTTCAGAGGGATTGTGAATTTCGGTTTCGGTCATCACAACGCTTTTTACTCCATCCTCATAGTCGAAAATTTCGCCAACCGAGGCATACCAAAAATCATTTGGACGGTTTCCGTACAACTTACAAAAATCCACAAGGATGTCCCAACGGTCGGCATACTCAAAATCATGGGAATGCACACCGAAGCAGAAGAATTTCAACGCCCCGTCATCGGGATAAGCATCAAATGCCTCGCCCAGAGGAAGCATATTTTGGTAGTCGGCATTATAACTCCACATCATGCGATCCGCAGGTAAAGCAAAACCGGTGGTGTCGGCAACGCAGCCCGTCTTTCGCATTGCCTGAAAGCCGTAATTCTTCATGGATTCGATCACACGGTCGTTTTGTTGCAAGCCACATGGCCAAACGTAACTGCGAATCGCCCCTTTTCCAAAGACGTCCTCCAGCTCCTTTTGGCAATCGTCCACCAACTCCATATACTTTTCGTCCTCTGCCGCAAACGTCCAATTATAAGTATAAACACGATATAAGTCCTTTTCCTCGGTCAAATATCCGTATGCCTTATCTGCCGTTTCTCGGTCAAAAAGCTCATTTTTGATCTCGCGCTTGGTCTGCGGTGTGATGGCGTAAGCATGGTATCTGCAGTGATTGGAAATTTCATACCCCTTATAGAACTCACGGTATTGCTCGGGCGTCAATCTTTTTAAAGGAGTGGTCAAATTAAACGTACCCTTAAGTCCCGCGGGTTCAGTAATATCCAAAAACTTTCGATCCAACGGAATGTTTCCGTCGTCAATCGTAAAGCTTAACGACTTTCTGATCCATCCGGGATAAAAATTGAGGTCAATTTTCTTCATAAAGAATCTCCCTTATCGGTTTGGGATCGATCGCAAATGAGTAAACGTCACCTGCTCTCCCTGTTCGGCAAGCATCACAAGCCATTCCTCCAACAAGTCTGCCGTATCGGAGTGCATCTTTTTGCGCGCATTTCCGCGTCTGAAGTATTGGAGCGGATGCTCGTCGGTATAGCACTTTCCTTGATAGATCTTGCTTGCCGCCACTCTGTCGCAGAACATTTCCTTGACGTAACGTATCGGCATCGGAACAGGCTCGTACATTTTGGTTTGAAGATTGAGGTCGTTCCAATATTCAAAATGATGCTTGTTGCGCCCCTTGTGATGCAACCATGCAAGCGAATATCCAAACAGTTCGCGCTCTCGCTCATTTGGACTTCGTTTGCCTTGATAGTATCGCGCTCCCGGCACAAATTCGGTCAACGTATACTTTGAAAGATCGTGAAACAATCCCTGAAATCCGATCCCCGCGCGAAAGCAATGTACGATCACGCGGTGACGGTGCTTGGTGATGGTTTTAAAGTGCAGAAACGGATGTGCCATGATCAATTTTTTACGGAGAATTGATATACCGTGGTATAGTCGTAGGTTTCCTCGGGAGAAAGAACGACGTTATCGAAATTGGAATGATTGATCGCATCCGGCATCTTCTGTGTTTCCAGACAAAACATCGACTGCTTGTTTTGCGGATAGCCGCCCTTTAAAGGATAATCGGCATCGTCCAAAAAGTTTCCGCTATAGAACTGAACGCAGGGTTGATTGGTATATACCTGCATTGTGCGTCCGCTATTCGGCTCATAAACCGATACACGCAATACGGGTTCTTTGGTTTCACCGCCCACAAAACACAGGCAATGGTCGTAGCCACCCGCAAGACCAAGATCGGTATCTTGCAGATCAAAGTCCTCACCGATGCGTTTCGGCTCACGGAAATCGAACGGCGTATTTCTGACCGATCGAAGCTCGCCCGTCGGGATCAAGCCATCGTCTGTCGGCAGATAGCGATCTGCATCGATCTGCAACACGTGATCAAACACCTTTCCGGAAGCATAACCGCCAAGATTAAAGTAGGCATGATTGGTAAGATTTACGATTGTCTTCTGATCGGTTGTTGCCTCATAACGAATCGAAAGCGCGTTGGATGCCAACAACGAGTAGGTTACCTTTACCTTCAAATTACCGGGATATCCTTCCTCTGCGTCGGGAGAATCGAGCGTTAAGATCAACTTCGGCTCATCGCCGTCCATTGGCTTAACGTTCCATACGCGATGCGAAAATCCGACTCTTCCACCGTGCAACGAGTTCTTACCGTTATTGCAGTAAGCCGAATACTCGCGCGTTCCGATACGGTATTTGCCGCGTGCGATGCGGTTGCCCGTTCTGCCGATCAAGGCACCGATATAACCGCCCGCCAATACGTAATCGCGCAAAGAATCAAAGCCGCCAACCACATCGGACATTCTTCCCCATCTGTCGGGGACACGAATCTCCATAATGGCACCGCCAAATTCGCAGATGCGAACCGACATTCCATTGACGTTTTTCATGGTGTAGCAGTATATCTCCTGCCCACCGTCCAGATTTCCAAAGGGTTGCTTGGTAATCATAAACGATCAATCCTCGTAGCCGTTGGGATTCTTTCTCATCCAATTGGCAAGGTCGCTACACATTTCCTCAATGCCGTTTTCTGCCTTCCATCCAAGAACCTCATACGCCTTTTTGGGATCGGCATAGCAAGCCGCAATATCACCGGGACGGCGGTCTACGATCTTGTAGTTGACCGTCAATCCGGATGCCTTTTCGTATGCCTTGATGACCTCAAGCACAGAGTAGCCGGTTCCGGTACCAACGTTGAAGTGCTCAACGCCCTGTACCTTTTCGGCACGCTCAAGAGCCTTCAGATGTGCCTTTGCAAGGTCAACAACGTGGATATAGTCACGAACACCGGTACCATCCGGGGTGTCGTAATCGTTTCCGTATACCGAAAGGAAAGGAAGTTGTCCTGCTGCAACCTTTGCAACGTAAGGCAGGAGGTTGTTGGGAATACCGCGAGGATTCTCACCGATCAAGCCGCTCTTATGCGCACCGATGGGATTGAAATAACGCAGGATCGATACGCTCCAAGAGTTATCCGCAACCCAGATATCCTTGAGAATACGCTCGATCATCAACTTGGTCTCACCATAAGGATTGGTTGTGGAAAGCGGGAAATCCTCACAAATCGGAACGGTTTTAGGCATACCGTATACAGTTGCGGAGGAGCTGAACACGATCTTTTTCGCGTCATACTTTGCCATCAGTTCAACGAGGTTGAGCGTACTGACAAGGTTGTTGTAGTAGTAAAGTCCGGGCTTTTGTACCGACTCACCAACCGCCTTAAGTCCCGCAAAGTGAATTGCGGAATCGATTTCGGGGTTCTCGATAAATACCTTCTCAAGAGCCTCCTTATCGCACAGATCTACCTCATATGCAGGAAAATCCTTGCCGGTGATCTGCTTGATGCGCTCCAACGACTTGGGATTGGAGTTGCAGTAGTTATCAACGATAACGATATCGTAGCCTGCGTTCAAAAATTCAACTGCGGTATGGGAACCGATAAATCCGGCACCACCGGTAATCAAAATAGACATATGTATCTTCTCTCTTTTCGTTTTTTAGTTCCAAAGCTTTTCGGGATATTCGCCGGACTCGATCAGTGCGCGGATGGATGCCTTTACACGTTCCTTATCCTCTGCGTAGGTTACGCCGTACCAAACAGACTGGGTGGGATAAACCTTAACGTCGCAGAAGCCGTTCTTCCTTTGAATATCTACCGACGTGGGCAAATAGCATTCTGCCTTCATCGGGTTGTCACCAAGATCGGAGAGAAAATCAACGAAGATCTGCTCCAGATTGTTAAAGAACTCGGGAGTAAAGCCCCAACAGTTCATGGAAACGATGGTGTCGAAAGGCAGGTCAACCCAAGTTTCACCGTCATCCTCAAGATATGCGGCAGTGGTATCCATCTTCTTGATCTTCAGGCGCTCGGTAACGCTTTGCAGCATATTATGATCGTCAACAACACACTGTCCGCGCGATACGGTACCGTAATCGGTAAGGGTATTGCCAAGACCAAAGCCGACCATGCAGTGATGTGCTACGCCGTTTTCTGCCTTTGCGGTAGACAAGTGCTTTGCAAGTTGCATATAGGTATCTCTGCCGTAAAAGTCGTCGGCATTGATAACCGCAAAGTTTTCCTTAACAATGTCACGAACACACCAGATTGCGTGTGCCGTTCCCCAGGGCTTAGTTCTTCCCTCCGGAACCGTG
>JAZRGI010000119.1:0-3897 GCA_045644105.1 Eubacteriales bacterium
AATCGCAAATGGTAAAGTCGCTCTCGTGTCCCACCGCCGAGATCACGGGAATCGGACACGCGGCAATCTCTCGCGCCAACGCCTCGTCGTTGAACGCCCAAAGATCCTCTGCCGATCCGCCTCCCCGACCGATGATGATGACGTCACAGATGCCCGTCGCTCCAAAGAACGCCACGCCCGCGCGCAACTGTTCGGGCGCCTCCGCGCCCTGCACTGCCGACGGGAACAGGATCATCTCTGCCATCGGGAAACGCCGACCAAGCACGTTTTTGACGTCGTGCACCGCCGCGCCCGAAGGCGACGTGATGACACCGATGCGAAGAGGATATCGCGGCAGTGGCTTCTTTCTCGACGGATCAAAAAGTCCCTCCGCCGCAAGCTTGCGCTTGAGTTGCTCAAACTGCATCGCAAGTGCGCCCGCGCCGTCGGGTTGGAGATCATCGGCGTAAAGTTGGTACTGTCCGCTTTGCGGATAGACCGAAATGCGACCGTGCGCGATGACCTTCATACCGTCCTCGGGGCGGAAGGCAAGGCGCGACGCATAAGAGCGAAACATCACGCTTTTGAGTTGTCCCTCGTCGTCCTTGAGGGTGAAATACAGATGTCCCGACGATTGATAAAATTTGAAATTGGAGATCTCGCCGCGCACCAGCACGTTACCAAGCACACGGTCGCCGTCCATGAGCATACGGATATATTCGTTGATCTCGCTGACGCTCAGCGCTTGCTTCATCGGCTCCATGGTGAGAATCTCCTTTCCGGGGTGGTCAGTGGCGGCAGGCAGTGCCTGCACCCACTCCTCGGTGTTTGTGCCGCAAAGTTTTGGAACTTTATACCCCAATGATATTATTTATATAGTGGACCATTTTGGGTGGTGGGCAGGCAGTGCCTGCACCCAATAGTCGCTGTTTGTACCGCGAAGGTTTGAAACTTTAAAGCGCGATGGTATAATTCACATGGTAGCGGGAGTACCTGAGGAACAGCGTACATTCACCCCACAACGCCGGGGAAATTGAGGATAGGGACGACCAACACTCCACGATGCCCTATAAAACACTTCCCAAGAAGTTTTGGGGGTGTGGGGACTTTTTCAAAAGTCCCCACGAAACCCCCTCTCCAAACGAACCTCTGCGAAAAAGCGTTTTCTGCACAAAAGAGCAACGCCGGCGGCATTGTCGGCGGAAAATTGCGGCTCGGAGAAGAAGGTGTTGGGGCGTGCGGCAAGACGCGCCTGAATGAGGCGGTTGCTCATAACGCCGCCCGCGTAAAGGACGGGAATATCGGGATACAAACGGTCGAGGTGCGCCGTCATCTCGGCAAGCGTTTCCCCTAAAAACGAGAGAACGTAAGCACTGACGCAAGCACTGTCCGCACTTTCCTTCCAAAGCTTTTCGGCAAGGTTCTGAAGTCCCGACAGGTTGCAAACGCCGTCCCGCACGGAAATACGCGGCTTGGGCGTCTTTTTCTGATTCTGCGCGGCAAGCTGCTCCATCGCTCTGCCGCAGGGAAAATCAAGTCCCATCATCACGCCGACACGGTCGATCGCCTGTCCTGCGTTGAGGTCGGCGGTCTCTCCGATCAGACGAACCGAAAAGCCCTTGTCGTTTGGCGTAACGTGAAGCATCTCGGTGGTTCCACCCGACACGTGGAATGCCGCAAAGGGCGCTTGCAGGAGTGCGTCACTCGCCCCCGACGAATAGAGCGCCGCCATGACGTGACCGTCCTGATGCGAAGACTCCAAAACCGGTACGCCGATTGCCGCCGCATACGCCTCTGCCGCCGCGCGGCCCGCCAGGAAACACGGCATATACGAGCCTTCCGCCTCACGGGGACGAACCGAGCAACCGACGGCAAGCACAACTCTGTCCTCGGTCGCCTCACGCAGTCGCGCCATCAGGATCGGCAGGTTGCGGACGTGCGCGAAGACGGCATCGCTTTGCCGCAGACCGCACTCACCCGAACGAACAGGCAACGGCTCCTTGAGATTGGCAATGATCTCGCCCTCCTCTGTTGCAACCGCGCACGACGTGGTATAATTACTGGTGTCGATGCCGACGAAGCAACGCGACTTCATCATGCGTCCTTCTCTGCCTCGATCTCGTTCTTTGCGCCGTTGAGCAGACCGTTGACGAATGCCTTTACCTTCGGCTCATCGTATTTTTTCACCAATTCGATCGCCTCGTTGAGCGACACGGCGTTGGGAATGTCGTCCATGTATTTCATCTCATAGATGCAAAGGCGAACCGCACTGCGCGACACCGCCGAAATACGCGACGGCTTCCAACCGTTGGAGTGGCGGACGATGATCTCGTCGATCTCTTCCAGATGCTCGCGAACACCGAAATACACGGTCTTGACGTACTCGTTGGTTGCAACCTCGCGGTTCTCCTGCGAGATAGCAAAGATCGCTCCGGGATCCTCCTCCCCGCGAAATTCGGTTTCAAACAGAAGGCGGAACGCCTCCTCGCGTGCTTCTTTTCTTGTCATGGTTGCCATGTTTGACAATTCCTTTCTTTCATAACTGCGCCAAAAAACGGTAAGATGCGGCGCAAAAATATCCATTCTTTATTATACAATGATTTTGGCTTTTCGTCAATAGATATTCTATAATATTTTGAATATATTTATAATTATTCAAAAGGATTGACCGAAACTACCCCTTTTTTGCAAGCAGATTTTCGAAATAGCGGTCGCTTCGGGCGATCCACGCATCGGTTTCGGCATCCGACTCTCTCTGTGCCGCCTTTGAAAGTGCACTGCGTTGCAGGTCATCTAACCGACGGCTCTCGCGTTGCCACGTTGGTGTCTGCTTGTCCTTCATCCACCACGCAAGAATGACGTCCGACAAAAATTTTTTCTTCTCGTTTGCGTACTCCCTTGCGCGATCTATACGGACGGCAATGTAGGTTGGCGGAACGCCCTTTTGCAAGAGCCGTTCCAATTCCTCGTCCTCCTGCATCGCGTCGGCAGACGCGGCTTGGGTAAGAAAAAACGGCTCGTCCGACGGCGTTGGAGTTTTCTCTGTTTCACTTTCCCTCTCCTTGACTCCGTCCGTATCTATAGCAATATTTATTTTTTTGTTTTTTTCTTTTTTTGTCTTTGTATTGCATGCAATTGCATCCAATTGCTCCTCGCCTTCCTCCGACACCTGCTCCTCCCACTTTTTTCGTGCGTTCTCTGCCATGCGCTCGCACTTCTGCTCGTACTTCTCGGCGTCGCGCTTCATCTGTGCGTGAATGACCGAAAAACACATCTGAATGAGCGGATTTTTGAAGCACGGGGGTGGATTTTTATCGGAATTGCAAGAAAACAACGCCTTGAAAAGCTGTCCCGCCTCCTCGTCGTTGAGCATCCCAACCTGCTCAATCTGATCAAAATAAAGTACGAAGCCCTTCCGTTTATCGGCTTTTGACATCTTGTATTCACCTCCTTTTGCGCTTTATTGTACCACAAAAAAGTGTGCCAAGTAGTGCCAGGTTGTGCCAGGTTGTGCCACATTTTTTTATTTTTTTGCGGCTCGCGCCGCAGGCGCCTGCCGATCAGGATGACAGGCTTTTTGTAAAGTCCAAAATCGTGGTTTGAAGTTACAAATTTTCGTGGTACAAACAACGAGTTTTGAAAGCGCCGCAGGCGCCCGCCGATCAGGATGGCACGTTGGCTTTTTATTGGAATATAAACCAAAAACGGGCGACCAATGGTCGCCCCTACCGAGTTTGGTTGTCTCTTGTAGGGGCGATCATCGATCGCCCATTTGTGAAATCGTTTGTTAAAATAATAGTATCGTGGTTTGAAGTTACAAATTTTCGTGGTACAAAAAGCGATTATTGGGTGCAGGCACTGCCTGCTGCCGATCGATGATCGCCCGTGTTTTTTACCTAAAGCAACGGAGCGCCGTAG
>JAZRGI010000120.1:0-3216 GCA_045644105.1 Eubacteriales bacterium
TTTTGCTTACGCAAAAGTGATGTTATTCGCTCCACTATAGTGATGTTGCTCCCGTCGGTCGCAATAAAAAGGCACTTGTGGAATTTTTGCCACAAGTGCCTTTTCGTTTACTTTCGTCATTACTTTCGGAAGGTTAACGCGCACATTTTTTTGACTTCGTTATCGGAGTTTATCTTATCGCAGGTCGCCGTTGAAGCGTTCTTTTTTATACTTCCTTATGATGCAGAAGCGCTTGCACGACTCAATCCAGGACGGGCATGGAAAGAACCGACTCCAATCCGCACGCCTTCAGTGCCGCAATGCCGGCAGACGTCGAAATCGGTTCGCTCACAATCGCAAACAGTCCCGATTCCACCGTTTCAAATCGGCTTGCACCAAGCGCCTGCATTGCCTTTTCGGCACACTTCGGGCAACCCTTGATCAAATAAACGCGACGGACGCGATAGGCATCCGCATCGGCAATCTCGTCGGGGTTTGCCGCTCTCCACATAGGCAACTTTCGCTCGTCGGCACGGTGTGACAGAATATCGATCATGTCGGCGACCACCGCACTTGCCGTGGGAAGTCTTCCCGCTCCCGCACCGTAAAACAAGGCGCGACCCAACATATTGGCATCCACCAGAATACCGTTGAAAACGTCGTCCACGTGACTCAACGGGTTGACGGAAGGAACAAAATACGGCGCAACATCCGCGTAGATCTTACCGTCGATCTTCTCGGTATGTCCGATCAGCTTGACCGTTCCGCCAAGACAATCGGCAACCGCGGTATGCAATGCTGTAATTCCCGTAATACCCTCGGTCGGAATGGTTTTGGGATCCCGCAAGGCACCGTATGCAAGCGCCGCAAGGATCGCAATCTTGCGTGCGGCATCCAATCCCTCCACGTCGGCGGCGGGATTTGCCTCGGCATATCCCTTTTTCTGCGCCTCTTTGAGCACGGTTGCAAAATCGACTCCCTCGTTTTTCATTTTGGTCAGAATAAAGTTGGTGGTTCCGTTCAGAATTCCGCTGACCGATAAAATCTCGTTGGACACGAGATCGGTCTGCATGGGACGAATGATCGGAATACCGCCGCCAACGCTTGCCTCAAACAGGTAACATACGCCCTTTTGACGCGCAAGCGCAAGCAACTCCACACCGTAGGTGGAAACTACCTCCTTATTGGAGGTCACAACGCTTTTTCCCGCTTCCAATGCCGCGCGAGTAAATTCATAGGCAGGGTGCGAGCCGCCCATCATCTCGGCAACCAACACAACCTCCGGATCATTCAGAATCACGTTAACGTCGTGAACAACGCGATCCCCGAGCGGATGGTCGGGAAATTCACGCAGATCAAGAATATATTTAACCGAAATTTCCTCTCCGCAGTGTGCTGCGATATGCTTTTGGTTTTCCATTAAAACCTCTGCCGTTCCGCTTCCAACCACTCCAAAGCCCAAAATTGCAATCTGTTTCATGAAAATCGACTCCTTTATAGGATATATGTTTTTATTATAACACAAAAAATATTGAATTGCAAATAAAACTATTGAAAAAAATAAAAAAATGTGGTATACTTTCATTTACCAAAGCCAAAAGGAGGTCCTTTTTATGGCATCACCGATCGGAAGCATGAACAACGTAAAGATATTCGTTCTCTACCTCATGCGCAATATTAACTATCCTATGGATTTTGTCACCATCAACGACATCGTTATGCAGAACGACTATATCATGTATCTTGATTTTGCGGAAGCCTTTCATCAGATGCTTGACGGCGGTTTGATCTGCGAAGCGGGTGTCAACGAGCAGGGCGATACCCTTTATACCGTAACCCACAAGGGCGCGATGGTTGCCGAAAACCTGAAAAGCGATCTTCTTCCGTCGATCCTCGACAAGAGCCTGACCTGCGCGTTGCGTTATCTTGACTTCAAACGGCGCGGCATCACCGTGGACTGTACCTCGGAGCGCCTTGCCGACGGCACGTTTGACGTTTCGTTTATCATTAAGGAAAACCGCAAGGTTCTGTGGCAAAGCACCGTGAACGTGGATTCCGAATATCGTTCCCGTCAGATGCGGGAGAACTTCCGCAGTCGCCCCGACGTCATCTACCGCGGTGTCGTTGCGCTTTTGACAGGAAACGTCAACTATCTGTTTAATTAAGCAATATTTATAAAAATATAAACAATCTTTCTTTTTCAAAATTAGTTATAATCTACAACGAATCCGCTTTGCTTTGGTTAATTTAGTAAACAATTATAATTGATTTTTGGTAAAAAAAACGAGCAATTTTGATTTCTGTCAATTTTCTACAAAATTTCCCCAAAAATTCTTATTGACATTTGATAAAAATGTGGTATAATTGATGTTGTAGGAATGGAATATCCGTAAAACTTAACAAAAACGGGTTTTGCATCAACCAAGAAAAAAGCAAAAAGTCATGGCGTTCATCGTCAGGAAAGCGCGGTTTAAAATGAGCAAGCAATTCTCCTCTCCAAACGATGCCGAGTCGGTGGTTCTCATCGCGGCGGCACAAAGCGGAGATGACGTTGCGTTTGAACGTTTGTTGTCCCGCTATGAGCCACTGATCGAATCAATGGTAAAACTTTTTTGGGATGAATCCACCATCACCGTGAACGAACGTGATGATCTGCGTCAGGAAGCAACCATCGGTTTTTACCGTGCGTTGATGAAATTTGACGTTGATCAATCCGAGGTTCGCTTTGGTCTGTATGCAAAGATCTGCATTCGCAACCATTTGGTTTCCTATTTGCGCAAGCAAAAGGCGAAGGGACAACCGATTTTGTTAGAGGACGATGTCAACCTTGAAGCGCACGAGGATACTGCCGGCAATCTTGCCGATCAGCTTGCACAAGAGGAGGCTTACACCGAGCTTTACCACCGCATCCTCGCCGCACTGTCCACGTATGAAAATCAAATTTGGTGGCTCTACCATTCGGGAAGAACTGCAAAGGAGATCGCTCTTCTGTTGGGCAAAAACGAGAAATCGATCCAGAACGCCATCTACCGCATTCGTCGGAAACTGCGTACGGTCATTCCCAATCCTTCTAATATGCCCAAATAGCTTAATCAGAGCGTTGAGAAATCAAAGGTGACGGTAAAAATCCGTCGAGGGTAAAACAAACATATTTGACAAGAGAGGTTACCAACACATGTTCCAGGACGAAACCACCGAAGCAGTAGCAGTAGAAGAGAAAGAATACGTTGATGAAAC
>JAZRGI010000121.1:0-9277 GCA_045644105.1 Eubacteriales bacterium
TGACACTCAAGGAGCTTTTGCTCTATGCGGGGTGCGGATTTGGATTTTTCGGGACTGCGGCGTGCTATTTTGCGGCGATGCAGATCGTCGGCGTATCCACCGCGGTGATGTTGATGTACACCGCCCCCGTGTTTGTAATGCTTTATTCGACCTTGTTTTTTGGAGAAGGTTTGAGTTCCCTTAAGGCTATTGCGGTCGTCTGTATGTTGCTTGGTTGCGCGCTCGTGTCAGGCGTTGTCGGTGGGGTACGGTTTGAGCCGCTCGGCATTTTGCTGGGAATGTTATCGGCACTGTCTTATGCCGCGTACAACGTCTTTACCAAGATCTCGCTTCGCTGCGGGGCAAATGCCTCCACGGTTACCCTGTATACCTTTTTCTTTATGGCGGGAGCGGCGATCCTCTCCTGCAAACCCAGGGAGATCGTCACTTTCGTGGCAAGCGCTCCCATTGCCGTGATTGCCTTGTCGATCGGTTTGGGCATCATAACTTCTGTCTTGCCGTATTTTCTCTATGCGTTGGCTCTGCGTGAGCTTCCTGCGGGGACGGCATCGGCACTTTCGGTCGTAGAGCCGATGGCGGCAACGGTGTTCGGTGTTCTCGTTTTTCGGGAAACGCCGGGGTTATTTGCCTGCATTGGAATTTTACTGATCCTTACGGCGGTGCTTCTGTTGAGTCGCACCGATGAGAGCAAAAACAAAATGATATCAAAAAATGAAAACAAAAAACGGAAGCGCGAGAGGAGCCTAACAAAATGAATCAAATCCGTACACTGTTTCGAAAGCCTTTTTTTCAATACCCGTTGGTCATTTTTCTGGCGGTTGCCTCGGCATTGACCTATGAGATCTTCGTATTCCCGAACGATTTTGCTCCTACGGGAATCAACGGACTTGCCACTATGATCCAATATTTGTTTGGATTGAGCGTGGGATACATCGCACTGCTTGTCAATATTCCGATGTTGGTGGTGGCGTGGTTTGTACTAAAGCGAACCTACGCGCTTCGTACTTTCGTGTTTGTCGTGAGCTTTGCAATTGCCGGTATTCTTTTGCAACGGATCGATCTTTCTGCCATTGCTTTTTACGCAGAGGACGGCGGAGGTGCGATTCTTGCATCGGTGGCGGGCGGTTTTTGCTACGGCGTGTTTTACAGCATCGCTCTGCGCATCGGCGGATCGACCGGTGGCGTCGATATTATTGCGGCGTTCATCAACAACAAGCGCCCGCAGTATGACACCGTTTGGTTGATATTTGCCCTGAATACGCTTGTCGCGAGCATATCGTTTTTCGTGTACGGTATGGATTATCAGGCGGTCATCCTTTGCATCATCTACAACCTAGTGTGCAGTTGGGTAAGTGATAGCTTGATCAAGGGTGCGCGCACGGCGGCAAAGTTTGAGGTCATTACACAATCTCCCCGAGAGCTTGCCGACGAGCTGATGGCGTGTATGCATCACGGTTGCACAGTTGTTCCCGCGCGCGGTATGTACAGTAACACCGAGCGGTCGGTACTGATCTGCGTGGTAAACCGCCGACAGGTGGTGGAATTTGAACGCATCATTCAGAAATACGAAGGAACCTTTGCCTATATTTCTACGGTAAACGGAACGGTTGGAAAGTTCGATTACCGCAAATAAAAATACATATTTCGAGAGGAGAAGCTTTATGGAAGCAGTTCGTCTTTTAGAAGCGCTTCGCGTTCCCAACGGACGGGTGGACGTTGTTCTGGATACCGATACCTACAATGAGATTGACGATCAGTTCGCGCTTGCGTATTTGCTCAAAAGCGAGGAGCGATTGCATTGCAGAGCCATTTGCGCTGCCCCTTTTCACAACAACCGCAGTCAAGGCCCTGCGGATGGTATGGAAAAGAGCCACGACGAGATCATGAAGCTTTTGAAACTTTGCCGACGCGAGGATCTTGCACCGTCGGTTTTCAAGGGATCAACTGCGTTTTTGTGTGACGAGAAGACGCCCGTGGAGTCGGACGCGGCAAGAGAGCTCGTTCGTCTGGCACATCAGTACAGTGCCGAGAAGCCCTTGTACGTGGTTGCCATCGGTGCCATTACCAACGTTGCTTCTGCCATTTTAACCGATCGTTCGATTGTCGAAAAGATGGTTGTGATTTGGCTTGGTGGGCACGCCTTGCATTGGAAGGATACCCTTGAATTTAACATGAAGCAGGATGTTGCCGCCGCGCGCGTGGTATTTGGTTGCGGTGTTCCTCTTGTTCAGTTGCCTTGTTGCGGCGTGGTTTCGGGGTTTGCCATCAGTCAACCCGAGCTTGAGAGATGGTTGCTGGGTGTCAATCCGCTATGCGATTATCTTGCAACCAACACGATCGAATACATGAACGAGCATCATAGAAGCGGAGTTTGGAGCAAGGTGATATGGGACGTTACCGCCGTGGCATGGTTGCTCAATGATGGAGAGCGCTTTATGGCGGAGCGCCTCATTCACGCACCGATCCCCGAATACGACGGACGTTATTCGCAATCGGAAGATACTCATTTTATGAAATACGTTTGGCATATCAAACGTGACGCGCTTTTTGCCGACCTGTTTGAAAGATTGAAGGGGTAAGAAAGATGAGCAAACGCGTTTTGGTGATCGGCAGTATCAACGTTGATTACGTTATTCACACCGAGCGGCTTCCAAAGCTTGGAGAAACGCTTACGGGTAGTGATTTTGCCATGAATTTTGGCGGTAAGGGCGCAAACCAGGCGGTGGCGCTTGCCAGAGCCGGATGCGAGGTCAGGATGCTCGGCGCGGTCGGCAAGGATCTTTGCGGTGAGCTTGCGTTAAACAATCTGACCGCGAGCGGTGTCGATGTTTCGTCGGTGTTGCGTGTGGACGCGCCAACCGGTGCGGCAGTGATTACGGTTTGCGGCGGAGATAACCACATCATTCTCGATGTCGGCGCAAATGCCTGCGTCACTCCAAAGGTCATTGAAGACTCCCGTGATCTGCTCGCGTGGGCGGACACGGTGGTGATGCAATATGAAATTCCCGTCGAGTCGGTCTTGGTTGCCGCACGGATGTCGCATGAAATGGGAAAACGGGTTGTGATCAACCCCGCTCCCGTCAAGTCGGTCGATCGGGAACTGTACCGATATGCCGATTTTTTCGTACCAAACGAATTTGAAGCCGAGCTTATCACCGGTATCAAGCAGGAAACCGATGAGGATGCTGTGCGTGCCGCAGAGGCATTGAGATCGCTTGGTTGCAAAGACGTTGTCATTACCCTGGGGGAGCGCGGATCGGCGTATACCCGAGGCAACGGGGTTGCTTTTCAAGGAATTTACAAAGTAGAGCGCGTCGACACCACCGCCGCGGGCGACAGTTTTATCGGAGGTCTTTGCGCCGGTCTTTGCGAGGAACTTCCGTTGGAGGTCGCGGTCGACTACGCGGCGGCGGTATCGGCGATCACCGTAAGCCGTGCGGGAGCGGCGGTATCGATTCCCACAGAGGATGAGGTAAGGACATTTTTGCAAAGCCGCAACGGAGGGGCGACAACGTGAGCAAACCGGTAAAATTGATTTTGGATACCGATCTTGGAGGCGACTGTGACGATGCCGGAATGATGGCTTTGATGCACCGTCTGTGCGATGCGGGTGAGGCAGAGTTGTTGGGTGTGACGCATTGTTACGCATCGCCCTATCTTGGGGGGTGTATCGATGCCATCAACACCTATTACTGCCGCCGTGTTCCGATCGGTGTCAACTATGCCGTTCCGTTGTCGGGGAAAAACGTATACGACATGGCATTGTGCGAGGAGTTTCCCAACACCTACCCGATCTCCGATTATGAAAGTGAAGAACGTCCTGCCGATAGCGTTGCTTTGATCCGCAGACTGCTTGCCGATGCCGAGGACAAGAGTGTGACGTTGGTAGCAACCGGAAAGCTTTATACCCTTGCTCGATTGATCATGAGCGGGGGCGATGCGATCTCTCCCAAGAGCGGCCGTGAGCTGGTAGCACAAAAACTTTTGCGTACGGTCGTTATGGGCGGTCGCTTTTTCGAGAGTTGGCCGATGCCGATCTTTGAGTCCAACAACCCCGCGCATCAGCTTGTGACGTGGGAGTGGAATATTTACCATCACGGCAAGGGTGTTGAGGCATCGCAAACTGTGTGCGACAATTGGGAAGGCGAGCTTGTCTTCTCAAGCTATGAGATCGGTTCGCCGCTCATCACCATGAAAAATTATATTTTGGAGGCACCTGCGAGCGATCCCGTGCGCCGTGCCTACGAGTTGCACTCCAAAGGTATTCCCAAAGGACGAAGCAGTTGGGATCACACCGCTATGTTGGAGGCGATCCGTCCGGGTGTCTATTGGAATTACCATGAATACGGTAAAATTTCGGTGGACGAGGGCGGTATTACGTCGTGGCAGAGCGCGCCCGACCGTCGACATACCTATCTGTTGCCCAAGACAGATCACGGTGAGCTTTGCGCTCTGATCGACGGTCTTGTTCTTCCCAAAAATTAACCGGGTACGTATAAGGAGGTCATCCTGTGATACAGTTATTACATGAAAGTCTAAAGAATATTCCAAACGTTTTTTGCGAGAGTCGCGTATGGAGCATTTCGTTTTCGGTCATGGCAAACGACAACCGCTTTTCTTTGGTGTCACTGTTGCGTGACGGATTGGTGGTTTTGGGGGTTATCAAGAACAGTAATGCAACTCTCACCGTTAATTTTGGCTTGGAGGGCAGGAGTGCAATTCGGTTGAGTGCACGTCTGCACACAGGCGAAAACCGTTTTACGGTGTCCAATTTCGGTCATAAATATCAATTGGTGCAGGACGGTAAACTTGTAGATGAGGATTGGCCGATCGCGCCCATTGATATTAACGGTTGTGTTTGTCGTGTCAACCGAGTAGATGCGGTGCTTGCCGACACGGCAGAGGAGCTTTTGCCTTACGAAATAGGCAGCGTGACGACCATTGACAAGATGACCGATGACGGCATGGATTGCTATTTTGGTGACTGTATGCCGATGGTACACGACGGCGTTTTTCATCTGTTTTACCTCTATGATCGTCGCAGACACGGAAGTAAAAATAATATTGGCGGACACCAGTGGGCGCATATTTCGTCCACCGATCTGATCAATTGGACGCGACACCCAATGGCAATCCCGATTGAAAACAACATGGAGGCAAGCTTCCGCACCGGTTCAATCATTTTTTACAAGGGCAAGTTCTATGCCTTCACCGTGCCGGTCAATGCCGACCGCTCGCCTAATATGGTCACGTACTCGGTCAGTGAGGACGGTATTCACTTTACCAAAACGGGAAGGGGATTCTATCTTGGCGAGGAGTACGATAACGTCGGTCTCCGCGATCCGCATGTTTTTTTGGATGACGACGGAAATCTGCATATGATGTTGAGCACCAAGATCCGCTCAACCGACGGACACCATCGCGGCTGTGTTTTGCATTTCAGGGGCGAAGACATGGAGCATTGGACGATGGATGAAAAGCCTTTTTTGGAGGTTGATCTGAATGAGTTCCCGGAATGTACCGACTATTTCAAGTGGAACGGAAGATACTACTTTAGCTATTGCATTCATTCGGTGTGCCACTATATGTTCTCCGATAAGCCTTTTTCGGATTTCGTTGCACACCCCGAGCAGATCCTCGGCGCCAACGGCTTTGTCGTTCCCAAAACAGCAGAGTTCAACGGGCGCAGAATTGCGGCGGCATTCTCTTGGATTCCGTATTTTTCCTATGCCGGCGAGCCTGTATTCTTGGAGGTGCTTCAGTGCGAGGACGGACGTTTGGATTTCAGAATTCCCGACGAATATCTGTCGGTTGAGTAAAAATGACAAAGAAACGCGTGTTTTTTGCAAAAAACGCGCGTTCTTTTTTTGATCTATCTCTTGAAAGTTTTAATATAATGTGGTATAATATGATGTTGTGTGCTTTTTTCAACCGACAAAAGCCGGCAAAAGGACAGGCTCACAAAGAAAAGAGCAAACCGTTTTACGGAAACCGGCATCCGCTGCCGCAGAGATTTTCTGTGTAGTGCAGGCGTGTATGCAAAAGGTCCGAGCGGTAGAAAGGGATTTTTTATGAAACAAACCATGAAGCTCCGTTCGGGTGCGACGATTCCGCAGGTGTCGCCCACCGAGGCAGAGCAAAAACACTATTTGACAAGGAATGTCCTCAACATGATGCACTTGATGCCTGCGGGAGATCCCGTGGCGTACGACGAAAATGCCGACGGCAGCATCACCTACTTTTTTGATCCCACGCGTGTCGTGGAAGCACCGCCGGAGCTTTGGTATGCCCCGACGCAAAAGACCGAAACGCATACCATGGAAAACGGTGTGGAGATCGTCCGCATGAGCACCAAGAGGGCGGCGTCCTGCGGATACTATACCAAGGAGCGCCTCGATCAGATGAATTATGACGTTGTGGAGGAGCCGGTTGCCTACACACTCCGCAACGACAAGAGCATGATCTATTTTTACGACAAAAAGACCGCAGTCCGCCGTCCCTTGATGTGCGTGGAGTGTGGCAAGGAGATCCGATACCGTCGTAAGCTTTGCCGTTCCTGCTTTGAGGCAGATCTCGCGGTTCGCCGTGCAGAGGGGGACGCACACCGCGCCGCGGCGTACGGTATGAAGCGCGAACGCGTTCTGTTCTTCGACCTGGAGTTGACCGGTGTCTACCACCACGATGAGATCCTCTCGGTTTCGATCGTGGATGGAACGGGGTCCGTCATTATGGACACTTTAGTCAAGCCGGTTCACAAGAAAAAGTGGAAGCAGACCGAAAAGATCCACGGCATTACGCCGGCAATGGTAGAGGATGCGCCATCGCTTGCCGAGTTGACGCCCCGCATCAAGGAGTTGTTCGACAATGCCGATATTCTGATCGCGTACGGTATTTCCACCGATTACAGTCATATCAAGTACATCTACGAAACCGAGCGTGAGCGCGAGGCACTTCACAAAAAAGCCCGTTGCGCCGCAAACGAATTCGTTCGCTATCAATCCGAGCATTATCCCGATCGGGTACACGCTTCGCTCAGCGATGCGATGGCTTGCCTTGAGATCGAGTGGGACGGCGTTGCGCACACGTCGATTGCCGATACCATTGGATGCGCAAAAGTATGGGAAAAGCTTTTCCCCAATTATTATGTAAACGAGTGAGGTAAAAACAATGGATTCCTTCTTTGGCTTGGATACCCCCGCAAAGGGTGATAAGGATACCGCGCTTCTGACAACGACGCACGACAGTGTTGAGCGCGAAATCGTATGCAGCATTCTCACTGCAGAGAACATTCCTTTCCGTGTCGTGGAGAGGGGAAGCGGTGCAATGGTGAAGGTGATCGCGGGATATTCGATGTTTGGATCGGATATTTTCGTTCCCGCTTCGCTTTTGGATCAGGCAACCGTTCTTCTTGATGCTTACCGCAACGGCGAGATCGTTGAGGATGAGTTTGAGGACGGCGACGAGGTGTAAGATGAGAGAAATTTTGCTTTGCAAATACGGCGAGATCGTGCTCAAGGGTGCCAATCGCCGCTATTTTGAGGAAACGCTTTGCAAGACCTTGCGCTTCCGTGCCAAGCATTACGGCAATTTTAACATCACGCGTTCGCAAAGCACACTTACCATTGAGCCTTTGGACGATATGGCAGACGTGGACGGAATGTTTGAGAGTGCCTCCAAGGTGTTTGGAATTGTCGGCATCAGCCGATGCGCCGTGTGCGAAAAGGATATGGAGCGCATCGAGGAAACGGTGCGTGACTATATTCCGCAATTTTTGATCGGGAAAAAGAGTTTTAAGGTGATCGCCAAGCGATCGGATAAGCGCTTTCCCCTGGATTCTATGCAGATTTCGGCACAGGTTGGAGGATATGTTCTCTCCTGTGTTCCGCAGATCCGCGTGGACGTGCATGATCCCGAGATTGGGGTTCACGTTGAGATCCGTGAAAACTTCGCGTATATCCATGCGGGACAGTTCAAGGGTGCGGGCGGTATGCCTGTAGGTACCAATGGCAAGGGACTTTTGCTTTTGTCGGGCGGTATCGATTCTCCCGTTGCCGGTTTTATGATCGCCAAGCGCGGCGTCTTGTTGGAGGCGATTCACTTTGAATCCTTCCCTTATACAAGTGAACGCGCAAGAGAAAAGGTGTTTGAATTGGCGCGTGAGGTTGCCCAATATGCGGGATCGCTCAATGTGCACGTTGTTTCCTTGACGCATATTCAAGAGGAGTTGGTCAAGCACTGCGAGGAGGATTACTTCACGCTCTTGCTCCGTCGCTACATGATGGCGATTGCCGACCGTCTGGCACACAAGCTCGATTGCGGCGCGTTGATCACGGGCGAGAGTCTTGGACAGGTAGCATCGCAGACCATGCAGGCAATCGGCGTGACCGATCCCATGACGTCACTGCCGGTATTCCGTCCTTGTATCGGAATGGACAAGGAAGAGATCATTCAGGTCGCGAGAAAGATCGGTACCTTTGAAACCTCTATCCAACCTTACGAGGACTGTTGCACCGTCTTTACCCCCAAGCATCCGAGAACCCGTCCCGAACTTGCCAAGGTGATCGAGCAGGAAAAGAAGCTTGATTTCGATGCGCTTGTGGAAGAGGCGTTGGAGAGTGCGTGGGTAGAGCGCATCCGTACCGAATTCTGAACGGAAAAAGGAGCAAAGGAATGCTGAAGATCGCGCTTTTGGGCGATTCGATCCGTTTGATTGGATACGGAACGAAGGTGCCCGCACTTCTCGGTGATGATTTTGAGGTTTATCAGCCCTCTGACAATTGCCGATTTTCGAAATATACCCAATGGTGCATTCACGATTGGAGCAAAAAAATGGTTGATTGTCAAATCATTCATTGGAACAACGGCCTGTGGGACGTGTTTAATCACGGAGAGGGTATTTTTTCCTCGGAGCGTGAATATTTGAACAACATGCTTTATATTGCAGACAGATTGTTGGAGATCACGCCAAACGTCATTTTTGCCACTACAACGCCGGTAACCGAGGCGCATCCCAATATTCAAAATGCGGATATCGTCCGCTATAACGAAATGATTGTTCCCGAACTGCAAAAAAAGGGAATTCTCATCAACGATCTCCACGCGCTTGTTGTGTCGGACGTTGATCGGTATATTCGAAAGGACGACAATATTCACCTGACAGATGCGGGAATCGATGCCTGCGCACGCCAGGTGGTTGACGTCATCAAGAAGGTTGCAAGTCAACTTTGATTCGTTTTATTAACATTTACATACTTGCTTTTCATGGAGGAGAATATCA
>JAZRGI010000122.1:0-3462 GCA_045644105.1 Eubacteriales bacterium
GAGTGGCACACCGAGGATACGCTTGTGACTGATGGAAACGGCGCTATTACTTTCCGCGGCTTCTACGGCAACTACAACGCGGACGTAAACGGAGCACACGTACAGTTTGGACTCCACAAAGGCGAGCCTATTTTCAGCCGCATCGTGCTCTGATTTGTTCATTATTAAAATATTAAAAAATAAAAATGTCGGTGGGGCTTTCAAATGAGAGCCTCTCCGACGCAACAAGAAAGGATACATAACATGGAAAAACAGTATATTGCAGAGTCGGTAAACCGTTGCTCGGCTCCCAGTGAACTCAAGATTACAGACATTCGCGTTTGTAACATCGACGGCATCCCGAAGCATTGCATTTTGATCAAGGTCTACACCAACCAGGGTATCGTAGGCTACGGTGAGGTTCGTGACGCATCCAGCGCAACTTATGCGCTCATGCTCAAGAGCCGTTTGGTTGGCGAAAACCCCTTGAACGTGGAAAAGCTTTTCCACCGCATCAAGCAGTTTGGCGGACACAGCCGTCAGGGCGGCGGTGTTTCGGGAATTGAGATCGCTCTTTGGGACATCGTCGGAAAGGCATACGGTGTGCCGATCTACCAGATGCTCGGCGGTAAGTACCGTGACAAGGTCCGCATTTACTGCGATACCGACGTAGACGGTAAGCACACGGGTACCGACATGGGTAAGGCGCTCAAAAAGAGAATGGAGTTGGGTTACACCTTCCTCAAAATGGACCTTGGCATCGAGCTGATGCTTGACGAGCCCGGCTGTCTCAATGCTCCCTCCGGATTTATTGAAGACATCAAGAAGTATTCCATGAAGGCGATCAACCACCAGAAGGGCTCGATCGACCGCGACATGATGCTTGGTAAAAACTACGAGATCTTTACCATTCCTCACTATGCAACTGGTATCCACCTTACCGAAAAGGGAATGGACTATCTGGAAAATTACGTAAAGGAAGTGCGTGACGTCATCGGCTACGAGGTTCCTCTTGCAATCGACCACTTCGGTCACGTTGCCGTTGAGGACTGCATCCGTTTCGCAAAGCGTCTTGAAAAATACAACATTGCTTGGATGGAGGATATTTCTCCTTGGCAGTACACCCACCACTTCAAGAAGCTGGCTGAAAACACCACCGTTCCCGTTTGTACGGGTGAGGATATTTACCTGGCTGAGAACTTTGAGCCTCTTATGTCCTCGGGTGCCGTTCAGGTCATTCACCCCGATATGCTGACCATCGGTGGCTTCGGTGAAATGAAAAAGGTTTCCAACATGTGTGACAAGTACGGCGTTGCTTTGGCAATCCACATGGCAGAGTCTCCCATCGGTATGATGGCTGCGATCCATGCGGCTGCCGCAATGCAGAACGTGCTTGCTGTAGAATTCCACTCTACCGATTGCCCCAAGTGGAACGATCTGGCTCTTGGAATCGACAATCCTTTGATCGTCAATGGATTTGCTCGCGTTCCCGATGCACCCGGACTTGGAATTGAGGCGCTTAACGAGGAGCTGATCGCAGAGCATCTGCACGCGAAGTATCCCGGTCAGTGGGAGCCTACCACCGAGTGGGACAACGAATGGGCAAACGACCGCGAGTGGTCGTGAGGAGACCAAAATGAGAGTTTTGGTTACGGGCTCAACGCAGGGAATCGGAAAGGCGATTGCGGCGGCATTTGTAAAAGAGGGGCACGAGGTTTTCGTGCATTGCTCGGTTGATCTCGAAAAGGCAGAAAGGGTTTGCCGTGAGATTGGTGCATACGCGGCGGTTACTGCTGATTTTTCAAAGCCTGACGAGGTTCGTGGCCTGTATGGAAAGACGGGCGCTGTGGACTGCCTGATCCTCAATGCAAGCGTGCAATACAAGGAAAGATGGGACGAGATCTCGGAGGAGAATTTTGACAAGCAGATCACTGTCAACATCAAAAGCACTCTGCTGATGATGCAGGCATATGCACCCGCAATGAAGGAAAAAGGCTTTGGCAGAATTATAACGGTTGGAAGTGTCAATCAGCACCGCCAGCACCCCGAGTTGTCCTTGTACGCCGCTACCAAGTGCGCCGTGATGAGCCTTGTCAAAAACGTTGCAAAGCAATTGGCGCCCTTTGGTGTGACGGTCAACAACGTTGCGCCCGGCGCGATTGCGACACCGCGTAATGCCTCGGTTTACAACGACGACGAAATGCGGAAAGCAGTGGAAGCATCGATCCCCGTGGGACGTTTTGGAACGCCTGATGATTGCGTTGGAACCTTTTTGATGCTGTGCTCCAGTGCGGGTGCGTACATCACGGGTGACGATATTGTCATGGATGGCGGCATGAGACTTTAAATAACAATCAAGAAAGATAGGATAAAACTATGAAATTCAACAGCAGAGAAGATATCATTGCACTGACTCCCCTGTGGAAGGGTGAGCGTTTTCCCGATGGCAGACCGCGCGTTCCGGATAAGTATCTGGAAGCTATGCGCAAAATGACGCTGGAGGAGCTTTGGAAGCCGTTCTTCGTCAAGGGATACATCAGCCAGTTTGAGGGCGATCTCAAAACCCTCCACAACGACGGCAGAAAGCTGATTGGACGTGCGGTAACCTGTACGTTCGTTCCTACCCGTCCCGACCTGCACGACGTTGCGTTTGGTCAGGGCGCGGCAGAGGGCAGAAAGGGCAACTACAACCAATGGGTTATTGACTCGCTGGTTGGCGGTGACGTTGTCGTTGCGGATATGTATGACAAGATCTTTAAGGGTACGTTCCTTGGCGGTAACCTGACCAAAGCGATCAAGACCCGTACGGGCAACGGCGGCGCCGTTATCTGGGGCGGTGTACGTGACGTCGAGCAGATGGTGACACACGAGGACGTGCAGGTCTATTTCAGAGGCATTGACCCCACTCCCATTCGTGAGTTTATCATGAAGGACTTCAACAGCATCACGCGTATCGGTAAGGCAACTGTTCTTCCCGGCGATATCGTATTCGGTGCCGGTGGCGGTGTTTTGTTCATTCCCTCGCACCTTGTGCAAGAGGTTGTAGAAGGCGCTGCAAAGACGCACGTCAAGGACGATTTCGGCTTTGAGATGATCGGTGAGGGCAAGTTTACCACCGCGCAGATCGACCGCGCTACTTGGACAGAGGAAATGCTGGATATGCTCATGGATTGGATCAAGAACGATCCCCGTGGAGAGGAATACCGTGACCTTGACTGGTCCGAGGAATACGACCTCGCTCGCAACGGTGACCCCAATGACACGCAGACCGCTCTCTGATTTTTGGGTGGCTTCCTGCGTGCCCGAAGGCGGCGCGTATCACTATCGGCTTTATGAGGATGAGACGGTTGAAGAGGCGCAGATGATCCCAATGCCAAGCCCGATGTTTTTGGAGTGGCAGGGGGATCGCCTCTGCGCGATCCTGCGTGCTCCGTTTGCGGAGTCCCAGGAGAGCGGCGTAGCAACGTACGACCCTAAAACAGG
>JAZRGI010000123.1:0-1523 GCA_045644105.1 Eubacteriales bacterium
ATCAGATCTGTTCCTTAACCTTGGAAGCCTTGCCGACTCTGTCACGCAGATAGTAGAGTTTTGCACGTCTTACCTTACCAACGCGAACGATGTCAACCTGAACAACGTTAGGGGAATGGATCGGGAAAGTCTTCTCAACGCCTACACCGTAGGAAATACGTCTTACGGTAAAGGTCTCGGAGATTCCGCCGCCATGCTTTGCAATAACGGTACCCTCAAACATCTGGATTCTCTCTCTGTTGCCCTCTTTGATACGGTTGTGTACACGAACGGTGTCACCGATGCGGACTACGGGCAGCTCCGCCTTCAATTGCTCGTTTGTAAAAGCCTCAAGTAAATTCATTTTTGAGTCCTCCTGTAATATCGGGTGTTCATGCGAGCATGCAGCGGACCACCCTAAAATTCTTGCGCACTGCGCAACATGAGTATTATACCATACTCTTTTTCATTTTGCAAGTGTTTTTTTGAAATTTATGTAATTATTTTTCCAAAAAACCTATTTTAAGACAAGTCATTGCTGAACTGCAAGCGTTCCGTCGGTGGTTTTATTATTTACCGTCTTCATTTCTTCAGACTCCGATGCGGTTTTATTGACAGATTCGGGGCTCTTAAAGGTAGGAACGGTTGCGTAAAGCGCTTGCTTGATTTTGGGAGAAGCAATCTCTGCCTCGGTTTCCTTGACCGCACGGTTCAACAGATCCAACTTGGCATCGATCTCGGCACGCGTCGAGGGCGTGTCCTTCTCTACGAAGATCATATCGTTGTCGGTTTTCGTCAAGGTTTCGGTTTTGATCAACAATTCCTCATAAAGCTTTTCTCCGGGACGCAAACCTACCTCTTCTATTTTAATATCCACGTTCGGCTCAAGCCCCGACAGACGGATCATATTGACGGCAAGATCATAAATACGAACCGGCTTGCCCATATCCAGGACAAAAAGCTCGCCCTTCTTTGCCATAGCGCCTGCCTGAACAACAAGCTGGCTTGCTTCGGGAATCGTCATAAAATAACGAATGATTCTCTTGTCGGTTATCGTAATCGGGCCACCGCTTGCGATCTGTTGCTTAAATAACGGAATAACCGAGCCGTTAGAGCCAAGCACGTTACCAAAACGAACTGCCGCAAAGCAGGTATTACTGTCTGTACGGCATTGAATGATCATCTCGCACATACGCTTGGTTGCACCCATAATATTAGTGGGGTTTACCGCTTTGTCGGTAGAAACGAGAATAAACTTTTGAACACCATACTTCTCTGCCATATCGGCGGTATTGTAGGTACCCATCACGTTGTTTTTAATTGCCTCACAACCGCTATGCTCCATCAAAGGCACGTGCTTGTGCGCGGCAGCGTGGAAAACGACGTCCGGGCGGTAGGCATTGAAGATGCAATCCAACCTTGTGCGGTCACGCACAGAGGCGATCTCAACGACAAGATCAAGATCATTTCCGTACTTTCGGATCAACTCCTGTTGGATATCATACGCATTGTTTTCGTAAATATCCAAAATGATCAGTTTTTGG
>JAZRGI010000124.1:0-2995 GCA_045644105.1 Eubacteriales bacterium
GCGGCATCGTCACGCGTGCCGCCGATCTCTTCAAAATCGGTGTAACTGTTCACACGGTAGATCGACGTATGTCCGCCCGATACCACAAGCGCCAAAAAGGGGGGCTCGAGCTCGGGGTGCGAAAGATACGCCGCAGCCACGTGCCCGTGAATATGGTTCACGGCAACCAGCGGCAAATGCTTGGAATACGCCAACGATTTTGCAAAATTCACCCCAACCAAAAGAGCTCCGATCAATCCGGGGTGCGAGGTTACCGCCACTGCTCCCAACTGCGAAAGCGTAATGCCCGCTTCCTCAAGAGCCTGATACGTAATACTTGAGATCGCTTCAATGTGTGCGCGGCTCGCAATTTCGGGAACTACCCCTCCGTAAAGGCGGTGTGTTTCGATTTGAGAAGCAACGATATTCGAACAGATCACACGGACCCCTTCCTCCATCTGTATCACCGCTGCTGACGTTTCGTCGCAGGAGCTTTCCATTCCTAAAATATACATATCTTTCCCATAGCAAGGATCAATTCCCTGCCCCTATCCTTTCAAACGTCTTTTCACCGTCCGAACTCGTCAACGTTCGGATCATCACCAGTGCATCCTCTGTCGGTTGCTTGTAAAAATTCCGTCGGATACCGGCACAGACAAATCCGTTCTGCTCATACAATCTAACCGCCGCAATATTTGAGGCGCGCACCTCCAACGAGATCTCGTTCAAACCGCGGCGTATGCCCTCGTCAAGCATCTCCGATACGATACGCTTGCCCAATCCACAACGCCGATGATCGGGGTGAACGGCAATATTCGTAACCTGTCCTTCATCCAGAACCGTCAACATTCCACCGTAAGCGATCACGTCATCGCCTTCGGTGCAAACGAAGGCGAACGCGCCGTCGCCAATCAAAAGCGCCAAAGCCTTTGCGCTCCACGGTTCAACAAAGCAAAGCCGTTCCAGGGCTTCCACACCGTCCAGGTGCTCACGATTCATCAAAAGAAGCTCCATATGCCCTCCATTTACGGCAAATAGTCGGCAAGCAGTGTGCACACGCCCTTATTGGTGTCCTGCAAGCAGCCAAAATAGTCCTCTTTGTCACCACCGTAGGGATCTTGTATTTCCTCCGGCATACTAACGATCTTGCTCGCCGCCTGTGGGTATCGGAGCAATAGCTCCATAGCGTGTCGGCTCGTCATACCTACCAAAAGATCAACCTGCTCCACCATCGGTAAATCGATCGCACGCGCGAGGTGCATCCGATAATTGTGACGCGCAGTCGATGGAATTCCATCCATCTCCAATGCGGCGCACGCCTCCGCAGAAATAGGCTCGCCCTGTATGGGATAAAGACCTGCACTGGTTGCCTCTACGGACGGAGCGATAAATTGCCTTACCGCATCGGGAAGCAGTTCTATCGCGCGGCTTGCAAGGGCTTCCGTTACCGCCTCTGCCATAGGGGAACGGCAGGTGTTTCCGGTACAAACAAAGCAAACACGCAAAGGCTTTACCGCCTCTTCGGCAAGCAGGTCCTCTTCAAAACCTTCACGTTCCTTGACCGTCAACATTTCACGCACCCCCTTCCGCAAAAAAGATCTTACTGATTCTCTTCCAAATACGAATAAACAATATCGCCTACTGCATAGCAAAGCTTGGTATCGCGATCGTAAAGGAGTCCTTTTCCAAAATTATAAACGGCACAAAGCTCGTCGCCGTCATCCTCAAAGGTGATCTCCAAAGCATTGGTATAGGACGGCACAAAGCTATCGATGCTATCGATCACCTCATAGACCAACACATCCTCACTGAACTGCCAATAGGTAATGCGGTAATATACAGAAGGATACGATTGAGAATAAAAGCGCAGATCGTAACGGGTACGCGTGAGCGTATCGTCCAACATCTCCTTTTCGGGGAACGGAACGGCATTTTGATAGATCTCGACCAGGGCATCAATATCTTTGGTCGTTTGGATCGTCGCAACCACGAAATCCTTTTTCGCGCCCACCTGACCGACGTAAATCAACTCACTCTGCATCTCCCATACCGCCGGCAACCGTGTGCCCTGCGCGTAAAACAACTCTCCATCCGCCGTAGCAAGCATCTGAGAGGGATCCGCAAATTCGATCTCGTAAAGCGTCAAGTCGTCCATTGCCTTGTATTTGACGCGGGCAGTCGCACGGTCTTTCAAAACCGAAATCGCCTCGTAACAAAAGGGCGCACGCAGGTAGGTTACTCCGGTCTTGGTGTTGGTAAAGCTACTGTTTTTGGCATCCATGTCAAGCGCGATCGGCTTGTTGCAGGAGGTCAACAAAAGCAAGAGGCACAACAACAGAGGGAAAAGGCGTAACAGAACGGTTCTCATCTGCACTACCTCTTAATAACCAAAGTTACCCGATAGGGAATCGTCATTCTCGATCCAATCGGAAACGTCGATCACGCGGTATTCATTCTCGGTATCACGAACGACGACCGTAGTAATGCCCGCATTGATGATCTGTCTTTTACACATCATGCAAGAGTTGGTACCCGCCTCAAGCTGCTTGGTCTGTGCGTTGACGCAAGCCATGTAAAGCGTTGCGCCCAACATCTGCTCGCGCGATGCCGCAATGATGGCATTTGCTTCGGCATGTACGGAACGGCAAAGCTCGTAGCGCTCACCGCGCGGAATATTCAACTTATCTCTCAAGCAAAACTGAATATCGGTGCAATTCTGTCTGCCTCTGGGAGCACCGTTGTAGCCCGTTGAAATAATAGAATCGTTTTTTACAATGATCGCGCCAAACTTTTTTCTCATGCAGGTCGCGCGCTCGGCAACCGTCTGTGCAATATCCAAATAATAATTATGCTTTGATACTCTTTCCATATCATCACTTTCCTTTCGAACTTTTGCGGTCAGGGCACACCTCACCATTATATCACTTTATTATATAACATTTTGCATCCAAAATCAAGAGAATGTATTAAATTAAATGTAAATAAACTCTACAATACGCGAGTAAGGCAACCGAAA
>JAZRGI010000125.1:0-6690 GCA_045644105.1 Eubacteriales bacterium
TGGACACTGCCTTGCCCTTGTAGGTTTCGGGAATGATAATTTCCGAGAGGTAGAGAGTTGTGCCTGCGGACACCGCAAAGGTGCCGTCCGACAAAGGATAGTATGCCAACCCCTCGGTTGTACCGGTTTCTCCGGGTTCTATCGGCTCTTGTACGGTTCCGTCGCATCCCGCGAACAAAAACAGGCAGGCTAAAATCAGTGACAAAATACTTAACGTTCTTTTTTTCATGACGCTTCTCCTAAAAAGGTGATTTTTGGTAACATTTCTATTATATTATACTATTTCTTTTCGGTTTTGTAAAGCCTAAATCACCACACAATTGGATTTTTGTGCATCGTATCGCCGGATGATGAGCATTTTTTCCTCTTGTGTTCCCATGACTCAAGCTTTTCCATCGTTCCCCCTGTGATCGAAGCCTGCATAGAGGCACAACAGAACAACTGACCATCGAAAAACGGTGAGGACTGCCGCATGGCAATCCCCACCGCTATTTTTATGAAAACAAGCTTGCAAGCGGCGTCAAATCGACCAAAATACCGAACGTGGCACCTATGCAAAGCAAAATTACGATGATTCTGATCGAGTCGGTGAACGGACGGTTGTTGCGCAACAGAAGCGCACTTCCGATTCCGGCGTTAACCAAAAGTCCTGAAAACATCGCACCCACCGACAACATTCCCGACAGATACAGTTCGGTAATCACAATCGATGACGCGCAATTTGGGATCAATCCCACCACCGCCGCCAGAAGATTGCCGCCAACACCAAGACCGGTAAGCAGTGCCGCAAGGCGCTCCTCACCCACTCCGTGAATGATCAAATTCAGAAAAAACGTAAACAGAAGTATAAAAAGGGTAATATGAAGGGTATGCTTGATGGCAGAAAGAAGAAAATGATCCTCGCATCTGCAATGCTCGCGTTCGCAAAGTTCCTCAATTCTGGGCGTTTGCTCGCCCTGTCCCTTGCGGCAACGCATCCCCGCAACCGCATCCACCGCAAAACCCGTGACAATGCCCACCATCAGTTTGGTTCCCAAAATCTTCAACACCAAAGAGATCGGTGCTCCTCGCGAAATGAGGATGGGAAGCATCTCATCCGACGTTGACAGATACACCGCGATCAAGGTTCCCGACGTAATAATCCTTCCCGCATACATGCCCGATGCCGCCGCAGAAAAACCGCATTGCGGAACTACGCCAAACGCGCCTCCGATCAGAGGTCCGATCCTTCCGGAACGGCGCAACCACGACTCTGCCGCATCCGATGACCGATGCTCCAGAAGCTCCATCAACAAATAGCTCAAAAACAAAAACGGAACCAGCTTTGCCGTATCGATAACGGTATGCCAAAGAATTTCACCGATATGAAACAACCACTCTGTCATTTAACGACCTCCCTCTGCCGCGCGACATTTTGCGCAAACGCCGTAAAGGATCGATTGTCCGCAATCGATTGAAAAACCGTGAACCTTTAAAAGATGCTCGGCAAACAAACGCGAATCGTCGCACTCCAGATGTCGCAGTTCTCCGCAACGCAAACATTTTTCGTGAAAGTGACGACTGCAATCGCAGGCTCTGCCAACGTATTGATAAAGCGCGCGTTTGTGTTCCTCGCTGTAAAAGCGACGTACGCTCTCCTCGGCACAAAGCGCTCCGAGTTGACGGTATATACTGCTCTTTCCAACCTCCGCAGAACCGCGCACCGCAAGGCAAAGCTCGTCCACGGTAAACTGTCTGTCGGGATTGCGGGAGAGGAATTCAATCAAGGCTTCTCTCCCTTCGGTATGATAGTTCTTCTTCATAAATCCTGCTTTCTTTTCCAATTTGAGAATCATTCTCAAATTATATCACAAGATTTTGCCCTTGTCAATAGGCGGCGCGCATTTCTACATAAAAAAAGGAGTGATGAAATGGCGTTTGATTTCTTTTCCCTGCTTTCATTGGGGGGCGGCTTGGCTTTCTTTCTATATGGAATGCGACTGATGTCGGTTTCGTTGGAACGAATGACCGGTGGCAGAATGGAACGGCTTTTAAAAAAAGCAACGGCAAACCCCTTTGTCAGTCTTTTGCTTGGCATCATCATAACAGCTGTGGTGCAATCCTCCTCCGCCACCACGGTCATGCTCATCGGTCTTGTCAATTCCGGTATTCTCGCTTTTTCGCAAGCGATCTACGTCTGCTACGGCGCAAATATCGGCACCACCGTGACCGCATGGATATTCAGTTTGATCGGGGTAAGCGACCAAAACCCCTTCCTGCGCCTGCTCAAGCCGGTCAATCTTGCCCCCGCGGTTGCACTGATCGGTATTTTTTTACTCTTGAGCAAGCGCGGAGAAAAGCGACAAACGGTAGGAGAAGCCGCCGTCGGCTTTTCGGCTCTGATGCTCGGAATGTCACAGATGACCTCCGCCGTAGAGCCGCTTTCCGAGCTTCCGCAATTCTTTACCCTGCTCTCCAATTTGCAAAATCCCATCTTTGCCTTTTTGGTTGCCATGCTTTTTACCGCACTCATTCAAAGCTCCTCCGCGGCAACCGGAATCTTGCAAGCCCTTTCGGTTTCCGGCGGTTTTCGATTGGGGATGGCAGCGCCTATGGTCATGGGAATCAACGTCGGCACCTGCGTCACCGCCATGCTCTCCTCCATTGGCGCATCGGTTGCGGCAAGGCGTCTGGCAAGTTCACATCTGTTGATGAATCTGCTTTGCAGTTTGATCTGCCTTCCGCTTTTGGCGCTTGGCAACACGCCCACTCTGCGTCCACTCTTTGAAACAAGCATTACACCCGCCACCGTCGCGCTTCTGCACACCCTGTTCAATCTGTTTCTGACCCTTCTCTTACTCCCCTTTACACGTCGGCTCATCAACCTGACCGAGTGGATCGTCCGCGAAAGAAACGGCTCCGCAACTCTCCAAAACCGTCAGTATGCCCCGGATGACCGCCTCCTGGCATCGCCATCCGTCGCCGTTGCCGAATGCTATACCCGAACCCTGCAAATGGCGCGGCTTTCCTACCGTATGCTGCGCGATGCGCTCGACGGTCTTGAACAATATGACGAGAATACCGCCAAACAAATCCTCTCCGACGAGGATCGGTTGGACGGTATGGAGGATCAACTTGGAACCTATCTGCTAAAGCTTTCGCCAAAAGCCCTTTCCGATACCGACAGTCGTGCCGTTTCGCGAATGTTGCACAGTATCGGGAACCACGAGCGACTCGGCGATCACGCAACCAACCTTCTGGAGGTCGCGCAAGAGCTTTCGCAAAAGGAGATCTCCTTTTCTGGTGAAACCAGACGAGAGATTCAGATCTTAAAACGCGCGCTCCTTGAAATTCTTATCTTGACGGAGGAATCCTTTACAACGGAGAACCAATGTTACGCCCGTCAGGTCGAGCCGCTTGAAGAGGTGATCGACCGATTGACCGAGCAAATCAAGTCAAGACAGGTCGAACGACTGCGAAACCACGAATGCACGGTGGAGCAAGGCTTCATTCTTTCGGATTTTCTGACGAATTGCGAACGCATATCCGATCACTGCTCCAACATCGCGGCAACCGTAATGGAGCTTGAGGAAAAGACATTGGATACCCACCGCTATCTAAACGAGCTTCGGCGCGAAGATCGGGATTTTCAGATCTGCTATCAAAGCTTTCGGCAAAAATACCGCTTGCAGGACGAAAACGAACCGATCGGCAAACAATCGATTCAAAAAGAGCAATAAACAAGCACGGATGTCGCCGTCACAACGCGGCAACATCCGTGCTTGTTTATGATTTCGCGGAAAGCAAGTCTTACTCGGCTTTCTCATCCTCGACCGGCTCCTCGCCGTCGGGTGCTTCGGGAGATACCACGACCTCTACAAGGCTTGCCTTGTGCGCCTCGGTTTCCACAACCGTCACCGAAAGCTTTTCAAACTCAAAGTGGTCGTCAACCTCCGCGATCTTGTTCAACTGCTCACTGATCCAACCGTTGATCGTACTGCTCTCGGAGTCGATCTCCATATCAAACATTTCTCTCAACTCGTCAAGCTGCGTGTCGGCACCGATACGGTAGCGATTTTCCTCAATCTCGGTAATATTTTGCACGATCTCGTCATGCTCGTCCCAAATATCACCGACCAACTCCTCCAGAATATCCTCCATGGTAACAATGCCCTGCGTTTCGCCGTATTCGTCCACAACAACGGCAATGTGGGACTTGCTCGTCTGCAGTTGCTTGAGCAGATCGCTCAATTTGGTGCTTTGCGGAATGAAGATCGGAGGTGACATCAACTCCTCGATGGGACAGTCGCTGATACCGCTCTCGGTATAAAAGTTTTTCTGATGTAAAACGCCCACGATATGGTCAAGATCGTCTTCATAGACCAAAATACGCGAAAACTTGGTATCGGAAAAGACCTTTGCGATCTCCTCCTTGGTGGCTTCGGTAGAAACGCCCTCCAGATCGACGCGGTGCGTCAGGATCTCCTTTACCTTGATATCGGTAAACTCGATCGCGTTGCGCAAAAGGCTACCCTCGTGACTGTCAATGGTTCCGTCCTCTTCAACCTCCTCCACCAACATCAAAAGCTCCTCTTGGGACATCTTGTTGTCGTCGGAAGGTTTGAACACCTTGGAAAGCATTTTTTTCCAAAGCGAGAACAAAAAGTTAAAGGGCGTAAAGAGCCAAATCAAAAATCTGAGCAACGGAGCAGAAAACATGGCAAAGCATTCGGGATAATCCTTTGCGATGCTCTTGGGGGTTACCTCACCAAAAACCAGAACCACCACCGTGATCACCGCGGTGGATACCGTTGCACCGATATCACCGTAAAGATGAACGAAAAGCACCGTGCCGAGAGAGGCAAGCGCAATATTGACGATGTTGTTTCCGATCAGGATCGTCGAAATCATGCGATCGTATTCCTCGGAAAGCTTCAATACCAGATTGGCTTTGCGATTTCCCTTTTCGGAAAGCGTTCTGAGGCGCGTTTTATTGACGGCAAGAAACGCCGTTTCGGTAGCCGAAAAATAGCCCGAAAGCACAACGCATATCAACATAACAATCAAATAGGGCAAAACTTTCATTTGTCTGTTATCATCTCCTTAACAAAATCTGAATATTTGAGAAAAAGCACAAAAAGGCATACCTACCCCCTTACGTTGGGTAGGTACGCCTTTATATCATTACAAAAGAAACAATCCGCGGGACTGTCGCTACTGTCACCTTCCATGGCTTTTTTCTTCTCACTTTCATTGATCGGAAACGGTGGCTTACAAGCACCGTTCCACACGATATGTTTTATTATAACATATCTTTTCGGCTTCGTCAATAGTTTTTTGCTTTTTTCGCAAAAAGGTTTATCCGAAGAATCAGAAAAAAATGGCACAGGGAAGGGCGCATTTCCTATTGACAAAGGCAACGGAAGATGCTATAATGAGGCTACCGGTATCCGATTGCCGATCAGGTTTCGCTATAAATCACCGTAAGATCGGGATGCAACTGCAGGATCGAAGCGGGAACGGTGGGGGTGATGGGGCCGAAGAATGCCTTCTCCAGAATCTCCTTCTTCGCCTTGCCGTTTGCGATCAGAAGAACCTTCTTTGCCTGCATAATGGAAAGCATACCCATTGTAACTGCCTGACGCGGAACGTCGTCGATGCTTTCAAAGAAACGGGAATTTGCCACAATGGTGGACTCGTGCAGATCTACAATGTGCGTAGCCTTTACGAATTCATCGGCAGGCTCGTTAAAGCCAATGTGACCGTCAAGTCCAATTCCCAGAAGCTGAAGATCGATGCCGCCAAACGCCTCGATGCGTGCATCGTATGCATCGCACTCCTTTGCCATATCCTCGGCACAACCGTTGGGAACGTAGGTGTTCTCGGGGCAGATGTTGATATGGTTGAACAGGTTGTCCTGCATAAAGTAGCGGTAGCTCTGATCATTGTCACCGGTCAGACCAACGTATTCGTCGAGGTTGACGGTTCTTACTTCACTGAAATCGAGATCACCCTTCTTGTGCCATTCGATCAGTTGACGGTAAGCACCGACGGGAGTGGAGCCCGTAGCCAATCCAAGCACACAGTTCGGCTTGGAGATGACCTGTGCGGAAATAATGTTCGCCGCTTGACGGCTCATCTTTTCATAGTTCTCAACGGTAATGAATTTCATAATGGAACCTTCCTTTATATAAGTTTTTGATTGCTCGTTGTATTTGCATTTGCCTTTCGCCATGCTATAACTATCATAGCACAAACCGAGGCAAATTTCAACCCTTTTTTTCATTTTACCAATATTTTTACTAACATAACCACCGGAAAGGAAAACGTACACATGAAACAAGATCTTCGCAAAGTATGGGAACAGTTTAACATCGATTTTTCCGCCTCCCCTTACGGAAGCGGACATATCAATGAAACCTATTATGTGCCCTCGCCCACTCAACTAATCCTGCAAAAGATCAACACCTCGATCTTTAAGCATCCCGATCAAGTCATGCAGAACATCGTTGCGGTCACCGAGCATCTTCGCAAAAAGATCATCGCAAACGGCGGAGATCCCATGCGCGAAACGCTGACCGTAATCCCTACTAAGGACGGCAAGACCTACTATGAGGACGAAAACGGAAATGCGTACCGCATGTATTATTTCATCACCGACGCCAAGTCCTTTGACAGAGCCGAGAACCCCGAAATGTTTGCCGCTTCGGC
>JAZRGI010000126.1:0-4824 GCA_045644105.1 Eubacteriales bacterium
TCGTACTCGCCCCCGAAAAGCCCTTGCCTGCGGGTTGCCACGTCCAAAGAATTGCACTGTTTGCCGTCGGATCGGGAGCCGAGAGGTCAACCACCACTGCCGAGGCATTTTTCTGATCGCAGAGCGCTACGGGAAGCGTTCCTTTCAGATTTTCGGGCAACGGAGCGACTTCGGAGTCCATCATGAAGGCACCCATATCGCCATCGGCAAAGTCAAAAGTGCCGGATGTGGTAGCGGTGATCTGCGCGACCAGATTTCTGATGGCACAGAACAGAGTGCGCTCGGTTACCTGGATCGTCCATGCATCGTCTTGCAGATCATAGATGTATTCACATTCACCCAAACCGTCACAAAACTCAATGCGAATCGTTTTTCCGTGAGCGGCGGTGTCGCGCTTGATCGGGAGTTGATAAGCCGTCTTTTCAACGATGATGTCGGAAAGAAGCGATACGGCGTAGTCAAATGCAACGGTCGTCTGGAGCGGAACACTGATGTTGTATTCGCAGATCGGGGTGCCGTTTACGGCAATGTCGATCATACCGGTGAGATCGTATTCACCGGTGACGGTCTGTGCCTTCAGAATACTGATCGAGGCAACGCCCAGCACGTAGCTTTCAAAGAAATAGCTGACTGCCGCGGCGGTAGCCGAGGGAGAGCCGCCGACGATTATGATGCGACTGTTGTGGACGGCAATTGTGAAATCGTCCTTGCGCAGTCCGATTGCGGTCTGTGTGCTTTGCGGACGGTTGGTCTGACCAATGATGATTTCCGGAGCATCTTCTGCAATATTTTGCTCTTCGGCGCCGCCGTCATAGACACACGACTTCAATTCAAAACCCTCGTCTTTCATATTGGCAAACAGGTCGAGGGCGGCTTCGCAGACGTCTGCCGAACAGGATTTTGGCATAATGATCGTGTAATTTTTGATGTCTTCTGCGGAAAGCGTGATGTTGGTGACAACCGGTTTTTCGGGAGTTTTGCCGTTGTCCTTCGTTTCCGAGGGGGGGAGATCGTTTCCGCCGCACGCCGCGAGGGTGGGGAGCAGGAACAGGATCGCGATCAGGGCAACAAACGTACGAAAATACAGGCTCTTTCTCATAATAGGTGTCCTCCGTTGAAGTTTGATTTGATCGTTGTGGGGTAGCCTCGTCTCACGTCAATTATTTGGTCAGAAGCGCTTCCAATTCGGTGAGCGCTGCGTCAAATTCCGCCATTGCAGCCGCAACGGTGTCCGGACGTGTCAGATCGACACCGGCGATTTTCAGTTCCTCCAACGGATAGTCGGATCCGCCGGTGCAAAGGAACTTGAGATAGTCCTCGGCGGCGTTCTCTTCCAGAATCTTTTTGGCGATGGTGACGGCAGAGGAGAAGCCGGTGGCATACTTGTAAACGTAAAAGGCATTGTAGAAATGCGGAATTCTTGCCCATTCAATGTCCTGAAGCTCGTTGATCACGGCGCCGTCGTAATAGAGGGCGTTCAGTTTGTGGTAGACGTCACACAAAAGCTCTGCGGTCAGGGGTGTGCCGTTCATTTGCAGGTCGTGTGCCTCGCGCTCAAATTCAGCAAACAAGGTCTGACGGAACACCGTTGTGCGGAAGCCTTCCAGGAAGTGGTTGAGGATATAGGCGCGGCGGGTGGGATCGGTTTCGGTGGCAAGCAGATAGCGCGTCAAGAGCACTTCGTTGACGGTGGAAGCAACCTCGGCTACCATGATGCGGTAGTCGTGGTTGGGGAAATCCTGATGCGTGTCCGAAAAATAGGAGTGCATGGCGTGTCCAAGCTCGTGTGCCAACGTAAAGGCGTCGTCCAAAGTGTCGGTATAGTTGAGCAGAACGTAGGGGTGTACGCCAAATACACCGCAGGCATAGGCGCCGGTGGTCTTTCCTTTGTTTTCATAAACGTCGATCCAACGCTCTCCAAAGGCGCGGTCAAGCAACTTTTGGTATTCTTCGCCCAGAGGCAGGGTTGCCTTGCGTACCATTTCCTTTGCTTCATCAAAGGTAACCGTCATTTCAACGTTTTTGACGATGGGGCAGTAGAGATCGTACATATTCAACTCGTCAAGTCCCAACACACGGCGGCGCAATTCAAGATAGCGGCGCATGGTGGGAAGACCTTGATGAATTGCCTCGATCAACTTGTCGTATACACTGACGGGAACGTTGTCGGCAAAGAGGGCACGCTCACAGGTGGAGGCGTAGCCGCGGACGCGGGTAAAGTAGTTGTCCATCTTGACGTTTCCCGCATACATTGCTGCGAAGGTGTTGATGAATTTTTTGAACTCACCGAAATAAAGCTCAAATGCCTCGCGTCTGACGCGTTGATCGCTGCTTTCACGGAAGACACCGAAGTTTCCGTGCGTCAGAGTGATCTTTTCGCCGTTCTCGTCGGTAATTTCCGGAAAGGTCATATCTACACTTTCGAGCATTTCAAAACATTCCGAGGTTGCGCCTGCCGCATCGGCAAGCATCGCAAGCATGGTTTCGGTCTGTTTGTCCTTGGTGTAGGCACGCATACGGTCGGAGTCTTCCAGAAGATGACGGTAGGTGGCAAGCATGGGATCGTTGAGCATTTCGTCCAGACGCGCCTTGTCAATTGCCAAAATTTCCGGCTCCATAAAGGCGCAGGCGGTAGAAAGTTTTACGGCGAGATTCATTGCTTTTCCCTGCATCGCTTGATATTTGGGATCACTGTTATCTACGTTTTTGCGAAGCATTGCGTAAAGATAGACCAACTCCATGCGGCGGGTCGCGGCAAAGATTTTGTCAAGACCTGCCTTCATCGATTCGGCGGAGTTGCCGAGCGTGCCGGGAATTTCGGCAATCGTATCAACGCTTGCGTCGGCTTCTTGCAGAGCGGCTTCCCAAGCTTCGTCGCTTGCAAAGATATCGGTAAAATCCCAGGTAAATTGAGGATTTATTTCGTTTCGTTGTTTTACTGCCATGATTTTCTCCTTTTTGGTTTGGGTAATGGGTTAAGACATGATTTTAAAGGGGCTGATGTCGTCTTCAAACGAGATGTCCATATGACAACGTTCTGCCTGCGCGCCGCGGATCTCAATGATGTATTCGAGGCGAATGGTTCGGTCGGTCAATAAGCGATTTTCGACGAGTTCGGTATAGGTACAGAGTTGGAAGGTGGACAATGGGGTGTCAAATACACTGTAGTGGCGTACACCTTCTTCAAAGATCAGTGCGGTGGATACGTTGCCCGAACGGATCATAGAGATCATGCCGGGTTGGTCGCGGTCGAATCCAATTGCCGTAACCGAACCCTCCATGCCACTGCTAACGGTTTCTTCATAGATAAGCTCTACTCGGGTGGGGGAGGTGACCAACTTGCCTTCGGTGATCATTTCGGTTGGAGGGGGCATTTCTTGCTTTTCATTGGTGTCCCGCTCGTCCAGGTTTACGGTGTAGGTGCAGTTGTTGTCTTGGAAGAACTGCAGACCCGAATCAAGTCGGGAGGTACTGATGGTGATAATAACGTCGCGTTTTGTCATTTGCGGAGTTCCTTTGCTATTGATAAAGTGGTGGGCGAACGGCACTCAACCGTTACGGCGGCGCAACAGTTCGTTGACCTGAAGAATGGCAACCTGTGTTTTTCCGTCGGTGATCTCACCGTTCAGAACACGGTCGACAAGCTCGGTCAGCGGAATGCGGACGGTTTCGAGAAATTCGTCCTCGTCGGGATCGGTTTCTCCGAAGGTCAAACCTTCTGCAAGATAGAGATCGATTTTTTCATTGAGGATCGCGGGAGTGGAGCGGAAGAGTCCGAGGTGTGTCAAGGTTTTGCAGTGTGCGCCGGTTTCTTCGCGCAGTTCACGCAATGCCGCCGATACGTGATCCTCATCGGGACTGTCGAGCTTTCCCGCAGGGATTTCGGTCAGTACGCAACCGTGTGCGTAGCGGTATTGGCGCACGCAGATGACCTCGCCCGTATCGGTCAGGGGCAGGACGGCAACGGCGCCGACGTGCTTGACGTATTCGCGCACCGAACTCTCTCCGTTTGGGAGTGAAACGCGGTCTACGTAAAGATGAACGACCTTTCCGTCGTAGATCAACTCGGAGGAGATGCACCGCTCCTCCAGATGGGAAATAGCGTTGTGATTCATTCTCAAAAATCCTTTCCGAGAGAATGTTTTTGCCGTTTGAAGGGTTTCTATACATTATTATACAATGGAAATAGTGTTTTGTAAAGAAGGTCTTGCAAAAAAAAACTTTTTCTGTTATACTATAGCCAGAAAAGAGGAAGGGATGGAGATTGCATGGAAATTCGAGAAGAGCATATTCGCACGGCAATGCTGTTGGGAGAGAACGCCATGCAACGTCTGGCATCGGCACGGGTTGCGGTGTTTGGCGTTGGCGGTGTCGGAGGACACCTGTGTGAGGCATTGGCGCGCGCAGGCGTTGGCGCGATCGATCTGTTTGATAACGACCGCGTGTCGCTTTCCAATATCAATCGACAGGCGGTAGCCGCACATTCCACGGTTGGACGCTTCAAGGTGGAGGTGATGCGAGAGCGGATTCTTGATATTGCGCCTTCCTGCACCGTGCGTGCGTACCCAACCTTCTACTTGCCGGAAAACGCGGACGACTATCCGTTAAACGAGTACGACTACGTTGCCGATGCCGTCGATACCGTTTCGGCAAAGCTGGAGCTTGCGATACGGGCGGATCGGGACGGAATTCCCTTGATCGCCGCCATGGGAGCAGGCAATCGCACCGATCCCACAAGGTTTCACGTCACCGATCTCTTCTCGACAAGCGGTTGTCCGTTGGCAAGAGTGATGAGAAGAGAGCTGAAGGCGCGCGGCATCCGAC
>JAZRGI010000127.1:0-9799 GCA_045644105.1 Eubacteriales bacterium
ACACCTGTCTTGACACCTCCGGATGCATTCTGAACGATGACGTCAAACGTCTGTTGACGCACACCGATCGTGTATTGTTAGATATCAAATATACCGAGGATGCCGATTATCACGCCTACGTTGGATGCGGAATCGATGCGCCGCTTGCCTTTCTTGACGATCTTGATGCGCAAAAGATCCCAACCACCCTGCGTCAAGTCATCATTCCAACGCTCAACGATACCGATGAGCAGCTCCTACGCTTAAAGCAGATCGCCAATGCACACCCCAACGTAGACAAGGTGGAGCTTCTCCCCTTCCGCAAGATCTGTCAGGTTAAGTACGATCAAATGGAGATCCCATTTCCTTTTGCTCACCTGCCAGAGACGAGCCGAGCACACATAGAGCTTCTGGAACAGTTACTGCGCACAACAACCAAATAACGTCAAAAGCGGAGATCCGACATGGATCTCCTCTTTTTCTGTTTATATAACGGTTTTATTTTCTCTTTTCGGTACAAATGGCAAGTAGCTCATCTACCGTCGTCGTAGCAAGACACTCCACCGTATCGGAGGCACCATAGTAGATCTTCACCTCGCCATCGGGTTCCAAGATCATGCCCCCCGGAAAAATAACGTGTTGACGGAATCCTTCCTCGGTTTCATAATAGGTTTCGGGAGCGATAAGCGGCTCTTTGCACATTCCGATGATCTTGGTAGGATCGTTCAAATCCAAGAGCATGATACCTGCGCAATAGCGCTTTCTCCACGCCTTTTCCCAACCGTTTTTTTGGCGTTCGGGATCGATATCTACCGCATGGAAGGTGGTCAGCCAACCCTTTTCGGTCTTTATGGGCGGAGCGGCAGGGCCAATCTTATCGTTGGCAAAGGGAACGTCCTCAACCGCCAAAACAAGCTCGGTTTCCCCCCAGAAAACAAGGTCTGGCGAGGTTGACAACCAAAGATCAAAGCGATGCTTGTTGCCTCTGGAATAGACCGGAAAGGGTCTTTCCAGGCGCACGTACTTTCCGTTGATTTTTTCGGGAAAGAGCACCATGTTACGATTATCGGGCGCCGATGCGCTGAGAATTTTAATGTTCTCAAAATTCTCGTCTATCTCCGCAATGCAGCCGCGTACACCGTGTCGCGTATCCATTGCCATACAAAGATAGGGCTTGTCGTCTATGACGGTAATTCTTGGATCGTACAGTCGCAAAAGCTCGTCTGTGGGGAGCAGATCGGCACTGTCAAAAATGGTTTTTTCGCGCACGTGCCAATGCACACCGTCTTCACTCGTAGCAACACCAAGCGAGGTCTTAAAAGGCACACTTGGGAAGGTTTGTTCTGTCGGACCATAATCGTTTCGGAACACCATTACGTACTGTCCCTTATATTTTGCGACTCCGGCATTGAAGATCAGCGACGCATCGTATGGAATATCGGCTTTTGTGAGGATCGGTTTTTCTATTCTTTTCATACAAGGAGCACTATACAGCTCCGGTGTTAAAATGCTCATGCAACAATCTCCTTTTTCTTTAAAAAGCGATACTGTAACCGCGAAAGTTACCAAACCTCAAACGCGGCAACGGTATAGGCGTGAACGGGTTGATCCAGAAAAACGGTATCACCGTCAAGTCTGCCGCTGCAATTGAGAAACCGAACAGACGTGTACGCGCGGTCAAGCTTGATTTCGGCATCGTCAACCGAATCGGCAAACAGATTGATAAGCGCAACCGCCAGTTTTCCTTCTCCTTCTTTACACATCATATAAAGATCGGGACAACGGCCTATAAAGGCGGGAAGCTTTTTATCGGAAATCCATTCGATCGCCTCTTTTAAGGTCTTTTGTTGCAGATAGTTACGGAAAAGTCCGGTTTGTCGCGGAAGTGCCGTAGCATCAAAGCAATACACCAAAAATCTTGCGCCGTCGGCATTTTCATAGGTGTAGGCAAGCGGCTTTTTGTTGCGATTGACAGTCGCCTTCATCACAACATCGACCGCATCGCTCATCTCAAACTCGGCATACCGAATTTCCGGAGGATCGACAAAGACGTTTTCCGATTCGTCACCGTCGGTCAGATATTCGGTTTTCGTCTTAACAAACTTGACCATCCCCGCAAAACCGACGTCAACACCGCGATCCTTGAGGATCTGTGCCGCCAACGCATCGATCACGGCTCCCTGCTTGATGCTTTCAAGATCAATATGCCGTGCCTCCTCGCCAAAGACGATGCGACAGATACCACCCTCGCCGTAAACCGTCGAGATACTGCTAAACGCCGCCATTGCTCCCGCCGCAGGATAGGGATAAAGCATGGAAACGCCCATTTCAAGATCGGCATCCTCCAAAATCTCTCTCTGCAAGGATACGTTAACGCCAACCGACGTCTTACCGTCAAACATTTCGGAGATCGCATTGAGCAAGGCTTGATTTTTTGTATGTCGCTTCAAATAGGACGGCTCGTACGAGGCAGTGCCGTTGTAGTCCACCATGTATTTGAGAATACCGTCGTGCCTGCCGTCAATGCGCATTGCCGCATCAAAAAGCTCGAGCGGTGCCGATGCGAAATTATGTCGCGGCCGCGGATAGGTGTCACCCTCGGAGATGATCTCCATATCGTCGGTATCACAGAAATAGGCAAACATACGCGCCATTTCCAAAACGGTGGGCATGGGACGATGCGCCTGCCTTGACCAATACGGAGCGCCGTGCAAGCGAAGGAAGGGCTTGGTGTTGCCGGCGAGACGGCGTGCCAGATCAACCGGATCGGTACCGTCAACACCGTACAGGGAGTGCGCCGTACAAAGACCTACGCGAACCGCAGGCGTAAGCTTATCAACCTCTCTGCGGATATCATCCGCCAAGAGTTCGAGCGATTCTCTTTGCGCCGTCAACCACGCGTGTCTGTATCGGTTTGCCTTTTGTCCAAACACTAACCGCTTCAGATCCTCGCGCGCTATATCCTCACCGCAAAGCTCACGCATCCTTTTCATGTGTCGATCGCAAGTACAACAGAATTCCGGGCCGTGTTGTGACATCCGGAAGTCGTCGTCAAGCAACACCATTTTGGCACCCGACGTAGCAACCGCCGCAATGTGCGTGGATATTCTTTTGCGAAAAACCTCGTCAAGCGGACAAAACGCCAGATTGCGTGTATTTCCCGCCAAGTCCACCATAGGGGTATATCTGGAGGGATCAGGCTCAAAATCTCCGCCAAAGGAAAGCGGAACACCGTGGCCAATGGTATAACCGAGCCAAACGTTCGCCTCGATTCCGTTCTCCCTGAAAAACTCAATGTTCTTACGAACGGCATCCACCGCAAGACGATCATCCGCAGGATCATCGGGATAACCGAAGATCGCCAACAGGATCTCCCGTATACCCGCATCCTTAAATTGCTTCAGGTAAATATCTCGCGTTTTTTCGGTAACCGATTGATTAAATAAAGGTACAACGGTACTGTACATTTCAACCCCTCCAATTTTCACAATCAAAGATTTAAAAGCACAATGGACACAACGCCCAATGCATATCCGATCTTTTGTTTGAGATCAAATTTTTCGTGTTGGAAGACGGTTGCGTAAACAAAGACAAGCACAACACTGCCGGCGGAAATCACGGGAAACATGACCGATGCCGGAAGACGGGGATTGAGATAGAGCACCAGATAGTTGCAAAGTCCGTTCAAAATACCGCAAAGGGCACCAAAAAGCAAGCCTTTTTTCACGATTTCGCAATGATGCCCACGCTCCTCTCGCGAAAAGAGCGACATGAAAGCCAGAATCAACGTAACCATTGCCAACGCAACGATCATAAACACGTTCTTTCCGCTCTCCCCGAAGGATAACTGTTGCATCTTTTGCACCGTGGAACACATACCGTTGCCAAAAAAAGCCAACGCAACCAACAAAAACCACTTTACGGTAGAGGGGGTGGGATCCTTTTCGTAGTTGATCAGGATCAACGCAACCACTAAAAGGACGGTTCCGAGGATCAACGAAAATCCGACCGGCTCGTTCAAAAACAACATTCCGTAGACCGACGGAACCAGAAGCGAACAGGATACAATCAAACTTGTTTTGGCAAGGGATCCGTGCTTGATTGCCAAAATGGCGCACACCACGGTAGTAGCGTAAGAAATCGCAAACAAGAATGAATACAGAAGTTGTCCTGCGCGAAAGCTCCAATCACGATTGACCGCAATAAAAAACAACATTGCAAACAAAGCAATCATCGCGCCAAAAAGCAACGATCCCTTATCGCATCTTTGATTGAATTTTTTCTTAAAAATATCCTGACAGGTAATCGTCAAGGCGGCAATTCCCAAAATCAAATATAAATACATGGCTCTAATATACCCAAGGTTGCTCTCTAAAAAACGAAAGCACCTTGGGTAGTCCTTTCTTATGAGCGATTCGCGTCGTCCTCGGCAGCGTCGCTTTCTTCTGCCGTATTTTTCTTTTTCGCAAAGAGCTTACTGCGGAAGAGTGCAACGTTGAGAATGGTAAAGAAGATTACAAAAATGATCAACGTCAAAACCGGACGGACGGGCGCAAGCGTTGCCAGGAACATAATGGGGAATCCCAAAATAATTGCCGGAAAATTCTGATAAACCATGTTGTCCGATGCGGGCGTCTTAAAGTCCTTATCGATCTCACGAAGCAGGATAATACCCGTACTTGCCGTTCCCGTCAACATACCGTACATCGTCAGGAACTGCTCCTCGGAATAGTCGGGGAAAAGCGTTCTTGCAACTTTCTTGGTGTAAATATAGGTCGCTATAGCGCCGATCACACCAAGGATCAGAATAACACCCCAATAGTTTTCCAAAATATCCAAACGGATCGCCGCAACACCGGCAACTACCATCAGATCAAAGAAGAAGTTACTGACGCGCGTCATCAGGAAGTTGTTGGTGTATTTCTTGCGAACGATCTTTTTTCTGCGCAGGAAATTCAAGGTCACCTTGATCATGGTAGCCGAGAGAACACCCAAGAGGAAGTTAAAGCCGTAGATCACCGATTTCATGGAGGGCAACAGTGTGCCAAGCACAAACATGATCAAAAAAGTCAACACGTATGCCACAATGATCAGTGCCATCTGCACCGTCATCTTATCGATGCTCTCCTGCATCGGAATTTCAAAATAGGATTCAATACGCTCGGTATGCAGGCTTCCGTCCGAACGCTTGGAAAGCACCAGCTTTCCCTTCTTCTTCATCACGTTCAGATGAATGACGCCTCCGATGCTTGCCGACAAAAAGCCGAGTGCCGCAATGGTAAGACCAAAGCTCTTGCCGCCAACAAAACCGAACTCGTTCTCATAGATGGTACCGTAATTGAGTGCCTGCCCGGTTCCCTGTCCGTATCCGAAGGGCAACAAAACGCCCGATGCAACGAAAAAATCCTTTACAAAAATTGCGCAAACCATGCAAACGATCAAACCAACGATACCCTGCAACAGGTAGGTGGAAACCGTGGTAACACCGGTATTGATGATCTCTGCGGTGCGTTGCTTGTTAAGCTTTCCGCCGCTGGTTTTGAATGCCGACGCGATAAAGCCCAAAGCAAGCGCGTGATACGTGATCACCTCAAGGCTTTCGGTACCCTTGCCACCGAAGATCGCAGTATCAAACATCACGTCGCCCGTGATCCACTTGTAGATTGCTGCTACGATCAGAAGAATTCCGCCGCCAACCACCGACGTGGGGATCAAAGAATTTTGCAAGATCGGAATGCTTTTTTTCAATATGTTACCCGCCAAAAGGCTTCCCAACAGGACGCCGAAGAGCAGAATCCAACTCCAAACGTTAAAGTCCCAAAAATTTCCCATTTTCGTTCCCCTTTGCTATGTTTTTGTAGCGGTGATAAATATGTACGTATTTGAGTGCGTTGAAGCGCTTGTCCCCCTTGATCTGATAGATCTTGTCGCCGTGGTAAATGTTGAGCTTATTTTTGCCCAACACCGTAATCGCGGAAACCTCGTCAAAAGGATATGCGGTAACGGCTTGCCCGTCTTTGATCTCCAAACGGTTTCCAAACAGGGAAAGCTCGGTTTTCTCCATCAACGGTTGCTTTCGCTCATAGGGAATGACCTCACTCACGTCAACCCTTTCGCGATACATCGGTTGCGTGTCGTAAGTGCGTACGTCAAGTTGATTGATATAGTCGGCTTGCGCATCGTACCACTGCGCCACAAAACGGTACGGCAGATCAAATCCCACACCCTCAAGCGAAGTATTCTCACCATAGACCACCGTTCGTCCGCATTTTTTGCAGGTGAGGTGTTCGTTATGGCTTTCAAACTCGCTCAATCCGCAGAAGTGACAAACGTAAATCGCTCTTTCCAGATATTCCGCGCGCTTTGGGTGGCGGTATTCATGCGTGTCAACCGCCTCGTCAACGTATAACCCATCTTTGATAATGGCAAAAAGCTCCGCATCGGTCAGTTTGGAATATTCCTCTACCGTAATCACACGCGATACGTACGCACGCATCTTTCCCTTTCGCACCACGTCGCTCCATCGCGGATGCACACCGTAACCGCCCTCAATGCGGTAGAGCGCGATCGGCATACCGAGCTTGCGCGCAAAAGCCGAGATCGCCTCTCCCATATATTCGGTTCGGCCGCTGTAGGTGCGGTTGCCCTCGGGAGCTATGGCAATGGTACCGCCCTCTTTGGCAACGCGAATGCAGGTCATGATCGCCTTGAGGTCGATCGTCTGCTTCTTGATCGGAATGGGCGCTACCAGATAGCGGATCAGTGAGGACACCCATCCGTTGGAGAAGAGATCCTCCGATGCCAGATAATAAACCGGATCACGGAAGGACATACCGACAAAAAATTGGTCAAACGCCGTTTGGTGATTGAGCAGAATCAGATACGGCTCCCGTTTTGCGGGACGAAAGCGCTCTACGTGTACGCCGTATTTGACGTAGGTATAGGGTGCCAACCCCAACCACAAAATCGGTCTTAACAACCTGTGTCGGAGCTTGATCCATTTTTTCTTTTTGTCTTTCTTGCCCATACTTTTCCGCCTTTCAAGAAATGCAATCAATCGTAAGAACCTCTTTCGCAAGCATCAAAAATCCACCTGCCGCCAAAGCTTACGCTTATACTTACTTCATTATATCATTTTTTACATAAAAAGTCAATCTTTTTTATTAAAAAAAGCGCGCCGAACCGCTCTCATACGCTGCCCGTTTTTGCCAAGTTTGTTTCCCGGATTCAAAAGATATTGAAAAGTCGATCGGAATGTGCTATAATAGTAAAAAACGAAGGGAGGCAGGATATGAAAAAAAAGCTGACGCTTGGCATTCTGGCACACGTTGACGCGGGAAAGACAACACTTTCCGAGGCGCTTCTGTTTGCCTGCGGCCGCATCCGCTCGCTTGGACGTGTCGACCATAAAAATACCTATCTCGACACCCATGCCGTTGAACGCGAACGCGGAATCACCATTTTTTCAAAGCAAGCTCGTTTTTCAACCGACGCGTGCGATTTTATCCTGTTGGATACTCCCGGACACGTTGATTTTTCGGCAGAAACCGAACGCACGTTGGCGCTTTTGGATTATGCGATTCTGGTGATCAGTGCAACCGACGGCGTTCAAAACCATACAAGAACCCTATGGCAGCTTTTGGAGCATTACGACGTTCCCACATTTGTTTTCGTCAACAAGACCGATCAAGCCCTCAAAACACGGGCAGAGATGACCGCAGACGTTGCGCGTACCCTCTCGCCGCTTGCCGTCGCCTTCCACGACACGCAAACGAAGGCAGAGCTTGACGAGGAGCTTGCCACAGTTTGCGAGGAATTTTTGGAAAGCTTTGCCCTGGAGATCCCCATTGACAACGCCTACGTTGCACAAAAGATCGCGGAACGAAGACTCTTTCCCGTTTTGTTTGGTTCAGCTTTGCGCATGACGGGAATCGATTTTCTTTTAAACGCACTCGACACCTACACACTGCCTCCGCCACGGGAGCTTTCGGGATTTGGCGCACGTGTCTACAAAATCATTCACGCCGGCGGTACGCGTCTGACCTACCTGAAGTTGACACGGGGCAAACTGTCGGCGCGCGATGAGATCGTCTATCTTTCTCCCGATGGCAAGCGCCATGCCGAAAAGATCACGCAGATCCGTCTCTATTCGGGTGAAAAATTTGAATCGACCGACAGTGTGGAAGCCGGAGAGATCTGCGCCGTATGCGGACTTTCGGCAACATACGCAGGTCTTGGACTCGGAGATGAGAGCGACACCTGTAAGCCCCTGCTTGAGCCGGTGCTTTCCTACCGTGTCGGTCTTCCCGACGATTGCGATCCCATTCGCTATCTTCCTCTGCTCAAGGAGCTTGAGGAGGAAGAGCCTTCCCTGCACCTGTATTGGAACGATGAATTGCGACAGATCGAAGCACGTCTGATGGGCGAGATCCAGATCGATCTTTTGCGCCGTCTGATCCGTGACAGACTCTCGATCGATTGCGATTTTGACGTAGGTAAGATCCTGTACAAAGAAAGAATCGCCAAAAAGACGGTTGGTATCGGTCATTTTGAACCCCTGCGCCACTATGCCGAGGTACAACTTCTGATGGAGTCGTTACCCACGGGAAGCGGCTTGATTTTTGATACCCGTTTGTCCGAAAACAGTTTGGAAACCAATTGGCAACGCTTGATTCTCTCACACTTGTACGAAAAAAAACACCGCGGTGTACTGATTGGTGCCGCACTGACCGACACCCGTATTACACTTGTCGCCGGCAAGGCGCATCAGAAGCACACAGACGGCGGGGATTTCCGCGAGGCAACCCTGCGCGCCGTTCGTCACGGATTGATGAAGGCAGGGTGCGAGTTATTGGAGCCATATTACCGCTTCCGTTTGGAATTGCCGAACAACTACGTCGGGCACGCCATGTCGGATCTGCAGGCGCGTTTTTCGGATTTCTCGGTCGAATCCGCCAACGCCGATAAAACCGTAATCGTCGGAAGAGGCCCCGTTTCCGAGTTGCGCGACTATCCGCGCGAGGTCATCTCCTACACACGCGGACAGGGACAGATCTATTGTACTCCCGACGGCTACGCCCCCTGCCACGATCAGGACAAGGTTGTTACCGAGGTCGGGTACGATCCCGAAGCAGACCTTGAAAACACACCGCATTCGGTATTTTGCGCACACGGTGCAGGCCTTGTCGTCCCGTGGAACGAGGTGGACAACTATAAGCATCTCGATGCGGGAATACAATCGATCGCCTCGCAACCTCTGCCGACGGTAAACACACTGGCAAAGAAATACAACCTCAGCGACGACGAGTTGGAAGCCATTATGCTGCGCGAATTCGGTCCCATCAAGCGACGCCGTTACACCGAAAAACGAGAGGTGTCCTGCGAAAAAGGGAAACACCGCCCCCAAAAGACACCGCAACCGCAAAAGCGGCTTGTCATCATTGACGGCTACAACGTCATTTACGCGTGGGAGTCACTGCGTGAAACCGCCGCGTGCAGTCTGGAAAAGGCACGTGAGGCATTGATGGATATGTTGAGCAACTATGTTGCCTTCACCAAAACCGAGTTGGTATTGGTATTTGACGCCTAGCTTGTCAAGGACGGTATCGGCTCGGATTTCCAAAAGGACGGTTACCGCGTAGTTTTTACCAAACAGGATCAGACCGCCGATACCTACATTGAGCAGATGATGCACGAGCTTGGGCCAAACTATAACGTCCGCGTCGTCACGGGAGATCGCTTGTTGCAGATATCGGCAGTGCATTCGGGCATTTCTCGCGTAACGGCAAGGGAGTTTGAAAGTCGGAGGCCAAGCGGTCTT
>JAZRGI010000128.1:0-7041 GCA_045644105.1 Eubacteriales bacterium
CTCGTTTGCGGAAAAGCTCCCGAAGGATGTCGCCGCAGTCGCTACTGCTTCAACCGAGAAGGCACCCGAGGGATACCGCTCCGAGCTCGAGCGTGCGATAGTCAAGGGACTCTCGGATGAGTCGGCGAAGCTTACGAGGGCGCTCATATCCGAGGTAGCTCCGCTCGAGATCGTGTCCGGAGAGATAATCCCCGCGCTCAACAGAGTCGGCGAGGGCTTCGAGAAGAAAACGGTATATCTGCCCTCTCTTCTTATGAGTGCTGAGGCGGCAGGCGCCGCATTCGAGGTGATAAAGGAAACTCTTCCCAAGGGCAAGGCTGAAGATCGCCGCCCGATCGTGCTCGCTACCGTAAAGGGCGACATTCACGACATTGGAAAGAACATTGTAAAACTGCTTTTGGAGAACTACGGTTATGCCGTAACCGATCTCGGCAAGGACGTCCCCCCCGAACGTGTGGTAGAGGAAGTTGTGGCACAACACGCCCTCTTGGTGGGACTCAGTGCGTTGATGACCACTACGATTCCGGCTATGGAGGAAACCGTCAGGCGGTTGCGCGTCGCCGCTCCGTGGTGTAAGATCATGGTTGGCGGTGCGGTACTGAATGCCGATTATGCGGCACGCATCGGTGCCGATCGCTATTGCAAGGACGCAATGGAAACGGTTCGCTATGCCGAAAGCCTGAACTGAAAAAGAGCGGCAGGTCGCATGTCGGTGCTTGATCTGTCGCTTTTTTCAATGTTGCAACCAAACCATAGAAAAACAAAAAAAGTTGAGCCTAAAACGATTGACAGAGCCATGGGGACTGTGTTATAATTAAAAAAACTTTTTCGGTCGACATACGTGAGGCGTAAGTGTGGCTTGAAGAGATGACGAAAGGTAGGCGAATATTGATGCGCAACTGGATCATCAAAATCGTTGTTCTTGTGTTAGCGGTCGTCATCGCGGTTACGGCGGTGATACTGCTCAAGAAAACCAACGATCCTGCGGCAGATGCGGCGGGACATATTACGGTTGAACTGACCGATCTGACGGGAAGAACCGAACGTCATGAGATCGCTTTTTCCGAGGGCGACACTCTGGAGAGATTGTTGCAGGGAAAATTTGAAGTGCAGTATGAGTACGGACAATACGGTGCGGTGTTGATCGGCATTGGATTTATCAAAACCGATTTCAAAACGACGTACGTTTCGATCCTTGTCAACGGTGAGTATGCCATGTACGGTTTGTCCGAGTTAGAACTGGTTGACGGTTACGTCTATTCCTTCGTGGAGGCGCGCGCATGAGCAAACGCACCGTGAACGTTCGGGAGCTATGCTTCCTTGCCTTGATGGCGGCGGTTTTGTTTGTACAGGAAACCTTGCTTTCAAGCCTTCCCAACATTCAACTTACGGTTATGCTGCTCATGGTCTATGCCGCGACGGTAGGCATATCCAAGGCGGCACTCGTGATGACGGTGCACGTCTTGTTGGATAACCTGTTGTGGGGTTCTATGAGTCCTACCAATCTTTTTCCAATGTGGTTTGGATGGTTTTCGGTTCTTGTCATCGGCTTTCTGTTGCGCAACCGCTCGCTCGGATGGTTGGTTTCGGGAGCCGTGTTGGGAAGTGTTTTGTATATACTCATCTATGCCGTTGTGCAGTGTCGGGTTTTCAGACTGGATCTTGCAACGTATCTTGTTACAGGACTTTTGTTTGAGATCCTGCTTTGTTGCTCCTCTGCGATTACGGTTGCCTTTTTGTACCAACCGGCAGAAAAGCTTTTAAAACGCTTTTATTCGCGTGCGGTGGGAAGCTGTAAATGAATGAATAGAAAAAACAAAAAGGTGTTGCTTCAAAGTTTGAGACAACACTTTTTTATTGTTTTGATATAAAAATATATACTATTTATGACACATATTTCTTTTTTTGTACTTGAAAAAAAACAAAAAAATGTTATAATGAAATTGTAACAGCATCGTTTACTTATCAATTAAGAAAGGAGTATATTACATGAAAAAGCTGATAGCACTTTTGTTGGTGCTTGCGTTGCTGACCATGCTAGTTGCCTGCAACACCATTGACAACCCAACACCGCCGGACGACGGTCTTGAGGAAACACAGGAGACCGAACAAAAAGGCACTATTCAATATCCACTTGATCCCATGCTTACCGATGACATCCCTGATTTTGTTGATTACAACAAGACCGAGGTCAAAATTTTAATACGAGGTGAACGTGCGTGGGAACTCGGTTTGACAGAGGGGACGGATGTGCTTTCTGCCGCGCTTTACGAGCGCACAAAACGTACCGAGGCGCGCCTGAATGTTGATCTTAAAATTGATGAGGCGGAAAATTGGGAAAGCTACAGTGCTGCAATTGCGAAAATTCGTAACAGCATCAGCAACCAGAAGAGCGCCTGGGATATTGTCACCGGTTGGTCATCTCAACTTCCGATTATTGTGGGGGATGGGCTTTGTTACAATCTCAACCAGCTTGAGTATTTTAATTCCTATAACATCTGGTGGAGCCAATCGCTTGCGAAGGAGTTGACGGTTAACGGTCGTATGTTTTTGGCAACGGGGGATATATCTACCGATTATATGAGAGGCGCACACTGTATATTCTTTAACCAGAAGCTTGCAAAAGAAGAGATCGGCATGGATTATGAAGCCTTCTATGAGAAGGTATCAACTGGCAAGTGGACGTTTGACGAGCTTTATTTTCTTTCTAAGAATGGATACAAAGACCTCAATGGGAACAAGAATGCTGATATGGGAGATCAGTTTGGTCTTTTGATGATTTCTACCAGGTTGCAAGAATTATACGGTGCAGCGGGTATCAGCTTAATCAAAAACAATGGTGTTGACCGTCCTGCGTTTGATGATGAGCGGATTGATGCACTGAGCGATATTTGGAGTAAAATAGAAACGATACTGTCGGTTAAGGCAACCGTGTACTCCGAGTTTGCCGCTTTCATTGATATTAAGGAAACTTTTGCTCAAGGAAAAGGTATATTCTTACTTCATGAATTGGGCGGTCTTGAAAACATATCCAATATGACCGATAGCTTTGGCATTCTTCCTATGCCGAAATATAACGAGAAGCAAGACAACTACTATACGCAAGTGCAAAGTTGTGAGCTTTGGAGTGTTCCGAGTGATGCCAAAAATGTGGAAATGTCGGCAGCTATTATGACATCCTTAGGGTATGATAGCTACAACGTCGTGATTGAACCTCATTTTGAGAAGCTGCTAAAGATGGATTATGACAAGAATTCCGAGGCAGGCTATATGATTGATACCATCTATTACAACAGCTACATGAATTTTGATTCCATCTATAACCAAATTCTTCCAAAAGGAATTCAATTTGTCCAAACATCCAAGAAACAAATGCCGATGTTCGTGTTTGGACTGCTTGCAAACAAGGATTATGATAGCGTTAGCGCTTGGTGGAATGCCAATGGTTACGATATGACAACAGAACTGGAATTCATTCTGCAGGGTTATTATAGTTGATTTATTTTATACAAAAGTGGACTGTCTAATACGGTCCACTTTTTCGTTTTGTATCGGCAGGTCTGTTGTGTCGCTACTTAAAAAGTTTTATTTACAACCTGCTATGATATTTTTTTGACAAAAATTAGAATAAGACTTAATCTTATAATAAGTTATGACAAAAGATTTTCAATATGGGTATTGTAAAACACAAGGAAATATGTTAAAATAAGTAAAAAAGGTTGATTTTTACGTAAATACACGAAAGGAATGTCAAAACGATGAAATCGGTTCGCAATATTTTTAAGATCGGCATAGGTCCCTCCAGTTCGCACACCATGGGTCCGGTATTTGCGGCAAAGCGCTTCTTGGCACTTTACCCTACGGCGGAGCGCGTGGAGGTTACCCTGTACGGCTCGCTTGCAAAGACGGGCAAGGGACACGGAACCGATCGAGCAATCATCAATACGTTCTCGCCGATTCCCGCAACGGTTGTCCTCAATACCGACGACAACCTGCCGTTGGAGCATCCCAACACCCTGGATATGGTGGCGTTTTGTCGGGAGAGGGAGATCGGTCGGATGCGTGTGCTTTCGATCGGTGGCGGAGAGATCCGCGTGGTTGGCGAGTCGGTGGACGTTAAGACAACGCGTTGCTACAACGAACGGTCTTTTACCGAGATCGCGCAGATTTGCAAGGCACGCAACATTCGGCTTTCGGATTACGTGTTTGAACATGAGGATGCCGATTTCAAAGCCTTTCTCGGAGAGGTGTGGCAGACGATGTGCGGCGCCATCCGTGACGGTCTGACACATACGGGGATCCTGCCGGGCGGTCTTGAGGTAGAGAGAAAGGCACAACGTCTGCTCAATCAACGCCACATCCACGAAAGCCCGCAGACGAGAGAGAACAGATTGGTCTGTGCATACGCCTTTGCGGTCAGTGAGCAGAATGCCGATTGCGGATTGATCGTCACTGCTCCCACCTGCGGTTCTTGCGGTGTCCTGCCGGCGGTGTTGAAATATATGCAGGAGAAGAATGCGATCTCCGACGATGCGGTGATCCGTGCGCTTGCGGTGGCGGGACTTATTGGCAATCTGGTTGCCACCAATGCATCGGTCAGTGGTGCCGAGTGTGGATGTCAGGCGGAGATCGGCACGGCTTGCTCCATGGCGTCGGCGGCGTTGGCGGAGCTTTTTGAGATGGGAATCGATCAGATCGAATACGCGGCAGAGATCGCCCTGGAGCATCATCTGGGACTTACCTGCGATCCCGTGTGCGGACTTGTTCAAATTCCGTGTATTGAACGAAACGCGGTTGCCGCAATGCGCGCGATTAATGCGTTGAGCCTTGCAAACTTCCTGTCGGATAGCCGAAAGATCTCCTTTGACCTCGTGGTCAAGACCATGTATCAGACGGGACAGGACCTGTCCCATCGCTACCGTGAGACCTCCGAGGGCGGACTTGCAAAGCTTTACCGTACTTAATAGATTGAAAAGGAGAATGACCATGAAAAAAAGAACGTTAAGTATTTTGTCACTGATTTTAGCCTGCCTGTTTTTGTTCGCGGGATGCGACGAGGCAATGGCGGGGAAGGACGGAGCCGACGGAGTTGGCATCGAAAGCACGTTTATTGACCAAAAAGGTAATTTGATCATTACCTTTTCCAACGGACAAACCACAAACGCCGGTAGGGTTGTCGGTGACAACGGTGACGACGGAAGGGACGGCTTGAACGGTCAAAACGGTAAAGACGGAACCAACGGCGTTACGCCGAAGGTACAGATCAATGCCGCTACCAACGAGTGGGAAATTTCCTACGACGATGGTAAAACATGGATCTCGCTCGGCGTAAAAGCAACCGGTGCCGATGGTAAAGACGGCGCTAACGGCAAAGATGGTGCCAACGGCAAAGACGGCGCAGATGGTGCCGACGGTAAGGATGGCGCCGACGGTAAAGATGGCGCGGACGGTAAGGACGGAGCCACCGGCAACGGTATTGCAAAGATCGAAAAGACCGGCAGTGACGGTTTGACCGATACCTACACCATCACCTTTACCGACGGTAGCACCACCACCTTCACCGTGGAGAACGGTCCCGACGGTAAGGATGGCGCAGACGGTAAAGACGGTGCCGATGGTAAAGACGGTGCCGATGGCGCGGACGGTGCCGATGGCGCAGATGGCGCGGATGGCGCGGACGGTAAGACTCCCTACATCGGAGAGAACGGCAACTGGTGGATCGGTGACACCGACACCAACGTAAAAGCCGAGGGAACCGACGGTAAAGATGGTGCCGATGGCGCAGATGGTAAGGATGGCGTTGACGGTAAAGACGGCGAAGATGGTGTTGGTATTTTGAAGGTAGAGATTATCAACGGCGAGCTTTGGATTACCTACACCAACGCGCCCGACACGCCTGTGAACGTAGGAAAATTGACCGAAGAGGCAGAGGGCACCGATGGCTTGCAGTATTATCCTCTGACGGACGGCAGCTATGCAGTGTCTGTCGGTATGGCTATGTATTGTACCGAGATTGTGATTCCGCAAACCTACAACGGCAAGCCTGTCACCACCATTGTTGAAGGCGGATTTTCGAATTTGAAGAATCTGACCTCGGTCACCATTCCAAGTAGCATCACAAGCATTGGCGATAATGCGTTCTCCGGTTGTACGAGCCTTACAAGAGTTATCATTCCCGGCAGTATAACGAGCATTGGCGTGTCTGTGTTCCAAGATTGCACGAGTTTGACAGGCATCGCCATTCCGAACAGTGTGACGAGTGTTGGCGATAATGCGTTCTCCGGTTGTACGAGTTTGACGAGCATCACAATTCCGAACAGTGTGACGAGCATTGGCAATTCTGCCTTCGCGGGTTGCGCCGGCTTGACGAGTATTACGTTGCCGTTTGTAGGAGAGAGCAGGGATGGCACCAATTACACGCATTTTGGCTACATTTTTGGCGCATCAACCTATTCGAAGAATAATAGCTACGTTCCCACGTCGCTCAAAACCGTTGTCATTACAGGTGGCACGAGCATTGGCGATCATGCCTTCTATGGTTGCACCGGCTTGACGAGTATTACGATTCCGAGCAGTGTGACGAGCATTGACCGTTATGCCTTCTATGGTTGTACGAGCTTGACGAGCATCACGTTGCCGTTTGTAGGAGAGAGCAGGGATGGCACCAATAACACGTATTTTGGCTACATTTTTGGCGCATGGTCCTATTCGGAGAATAATGGCTTCGTTCCCACGTCGCTCACAACCGTTGTCATCACGGGTGGCACGAGCATTGGTAATTTTGCCTTCTGCGATTGCACCGGCTTGACGAGTATTACGATCCCGAGTAGTGTGACGAGCATTGGCTATTATGCCTTCCGTGAATGCACCGGCTTGGAATCAATTACCGTGCAAGAGGGAAATGCAAATTATATTTCTCTTGGAAACTGTTTGATTGAAAAGGAAACCAAAACCTTGCTTGCCGGTTGTATAAACAGTGTGATTCCTACTGATGGCAGTGTGACAAGCATTGGCGATTATGCCTTCAGTGGTTGCACCGGC